>JAXDCU010000518.1:0-10362 GCA_034677645.1 Verrucomicrobiia bacterium | reverse complement strand
CTCGCTGGCGGAGGCCTCCTTGTTCACGCTGGGCAAGTGGCAGACGAACCGATTGGCAAAGCGAGACCCGCTCCATGGCGAACGGGCAGCGCGGCTGCTGGCTCAGCCGCAGGAGCTATTGTCCACGATCGTGTTTGGCAACACCTTTGCTAACGGCGGTTTGGTGACGCTAGGGGTATGGCTGATTCTGCGCCATGGGTGGCCTGATCTACTTGCCGTGGCTGGCATGCTTGTTCTCATTCTTGTCGTTGGCGAGGTGGTCCCAAAGACTTTGGCGGTGCGTGCGCCGGAGTTCTGGGCGGTGCAAGCGGCCAAGCCGATGGTCTGGTTACAGTATGCAAGCCGCCCGCTCAGGCGCGTGGCCATGGGTTTGACTGCCTGGCTTATTCGGCTCTTGGTTCCCTCCACATTCAAGCCGCTGCCGACAGCTACTGAGGAGGACTACACCGAACTGGTCGAAATGGGCTGCCAGCAGGGGGCTCTTGCTGAATCAGAAAAGGAGATCATTCTGCAGATTATCAGCCTGGACCGGCGCATGGCTAGGGATGTCATGAAGCCGCGCGCTCAGATGCATGCTTTGCCAGACGATCTTCCCAAGGAAGAGCTCATCCAGGCAGCAAGACGGTACAAACATCGCCGGCTGCCGCTGTACGACGGTACGCCCGACACGATCGTGGGCGTTTTGAACACCAGGAAGTTGCTTCTTGAGCCGGAGTCGGACCTGTCCGAGTCGATTGAGTTTCCGTCGTTTGTTCCCGAGACAATCAACCTCCTGCAACTCCTCTCAAGACTGCAGCAACAACAACGCGGTCTGGCGATAGTGCTTGACGAGTATGGGAGCACCGCTGGCCTGGTGACCATTGACGATATTCTGGGATCGATGATCGGTCGCATCCGCGGCGAAGGAGAGGCGGAAGGCTTTGTCATGGAGCGATTGGGGCCGACGCGCTGGCGTATCAACGGCACGATGCGGGTTGAGGATTTTCGTCGGGAGTATCCCGATCTGGGCGATGCGCCTGGGGTGGACACGATGGGCGGGTTGTTGATGTCGAAGACCGAAGTTGTACCCGAAGTCGGTCAGTCCGTTCGATTTGGCGCGCTCCGGCTGACCGTGATGGCGGCCGATGAAAGGCGCGTGCGCGAACTGGTGGTCGAGCTGGCGCCAAAAGGGGAGACTCAAACGCAATGACCCTCGCCGCCAGTATTCTGCTTTTGCTGATAAGCCTTGGGGTGACCTTCTGCTGCTCCGGAATGGAGGCTGGTGTCTTTGCCATGAGTAGGCTGCGTATCCGACATCAGATGCGCGCCGGCAAGCGCGCCGCCGCGGTGCTCCATGGCTTTCTCGAAGACACCGAGGGCTTTCTTTGGACGATTCTGCTGGGAAACACACTGGCCAATTATGTCGCCACGATTCTGATCGTCTCTCTGCTCCACGACGCTCTGATCGGCATACCTATCTTGTTTTTGTCGGCGTTGTTTGCTTCGGTGTTCGCCCTATACGCATTTGCTGACCTACTGCCAAAAACGCTTTTCCGGCAGTTTCCGAATCGGTTGTGTCTGGCTCTAGCGCGTCCATTTCGCATTCTGCACTTGGGCATGGCACCGTTGGTGGCTCTCGTTGCCTGGCTCGCAAATCTCTTGTTGCGCATCACGGGCGGACGACGCTTCAGCGGTCGGCTCTTTGGCAGCCGCGAGGAGTTGCGCCAACTGATGCAGGAATCTGGCCAGGCAATCAGCGGCATGGAGCAGGCGATGGTCAACCGGGTGTTGGACCTGCAGAACCTTACCGTTGGGCGACTGGCTTTGCCGCTCGACAAAGCAGTTGTGGCTACGACGGTCACACCTGTAACGGATTTGCTCGCCATGTGCCGGCAGAGCGGGCTGACTCGCATGCCGCTCAGAGACGAGAAGACGGGACGAGTTGTCGGCATCTTCAGTCTGCGGGCGTCCATCTATCAGTCTGGTTTTGACCCGGCTGGTCGCGCCGGGGCATTCCTGCAGCCCGCCGTTTACTTGGACGAGGCAATTCGGCTCGAAGTGGCTCTGCAGCGATTCAGGAGCTCTGGGCAAAGGCTGGCGATAGTACTGGATCGCGACCGACGCGAGGTTGGCATCATCGCCTTTCAAGACATACTGAGGTTTATGTTTGGAGAACTGGGTTTGTGACCATGGAAACTGGCGGCTGGGTGCCCATCGTGCTGAAGTTGCTGGCGGCGTTGGCTCTGGTGGTCGTGAACGGGTTCTTCGTGGCGACCGAGTTCGCGCTCGTCAAGGTCCGGCAGACTCAACTCGACGCTCTGATCGCCAAGGGCCAGCGGCGGGCCGCGATTGTCAGGCGGGTTATAGAGAGGCTCGACGCGTCGCTGAGTGCTTGTCAGTTGGGGGTAACGTTGGCGAGCCTTGCGCTTGGTTGGGTTGGCGAGCCGGTGTTCAGCGCCGTGCTGGAGCCATTCTGGCCTTGGCTGGGACTTGACGGGCCGGAGTTGGTACACGTTCGGGAAACGATCGCGGTGCTGGTCGGATTCACGACGATTACCTTCCTGCACATCAGCGCGGGCGAACAGGCGCCGAAATGCTTGGCCATACGCCGGCCTGTGCAGGTTGCCATGGTCGTTTCAAGGCCACTAGAGCTGTTCCACACAAACTCATATCCAATCATCTGGTTGCTGAACAAAGCTTCGTTGGCAATTCTTGGGTGGCTGGGACTGCAGCCGACGTTGGCGCACGACTCGTTCCAGTCGGAGGATGAACTGCGTTTATTGCTGGCGGCTCCCGATCAGCTCTCGCCGGGCACGGCGTTTAGCCGGCATTTGGCCCTGAACGCTTTTGACCTAAGCCACCGCGTGGTTCGGGATGTCATGCGTCCACGACGAGAGATGGTGGTTCTAAGCACTGAAGCGAGCATTGACGAGTGCCTGAATGTTGCCGAGACGAGCCGCTATTCAAGATTCCCGTTGTGCGAGGGAGGCGACCTCGATCGCACCCTGGGCGTGGTTCACATTAAGGACCTATATGCCTTGCGTCGCAAAGCGCCGCGCGCCGCCGATTTACAGCCAGCCGCCCGCAAGCTGATCTACGTCCCGGAGAGCGCCAGACTTGAGCGTTTGCTGAAGCTCTTTTTGGAGCGCAAACTGCATTTCGCCATAGTCGTGGATGAGTACGGCGGCACGGTTGGGATGGTGACGCTGGAGAACATACTGGAGGAGCTTGTTGGCCAAATTCAGGATGAATTCGATCAGGAAAAGCCTCTAGTTGTCCAGCACGGGGAACGTGTGTGGGATATCGATGGCATTCTACCACTTCACGAGCTTTCCGACCTTGTTGGAGAGCCGCTGCGACAGGAGGGCGTGACGACGACAAGTGGATATGTCACGCACCAGATGGGCGGTTTCCCAAGACCGGGAGACAGATTGACGGTGGCACAATGCGAATTGACCGTCGAAGAGGTCGACGGCCCGCGAGTTACGCGGCTGCGTTTGACGAAGCGGGTGCCTGACCGGGCGTGACGGGAGGCTGCGACCTGCGCCAGCCACGGAACGCCAGAAGGCCAACAACAGCACTGACGACCACCCCCGCTCCGACAGCCAACCAGAGACTATGGAGCGCGTTTCCGATTGTGAAGTAGAGAAGCAGAAGAAGCCACACGCACACTGGAGACAAGTCCGGAATCACCGGCAAGGGACGTTTGACGACGAACCAAGGACCGGCAAACCAAAGAACGGCCAACGCCAAAACGTACCAGACTATCAGAGCAGTCCAAGGAATCCCTTCCCATGAACTGGGGCTGATCTCTCCTGACCAGCGCCACCACTTGGCGACATGCATGGCGAACGGCTCCACGGTGAGGCTCGCCAATACCACCAGGACTGCCGACACGGAAAGCAACCACCAGCCGTAGTTCTTCTCCCGGCGCCAGGGTCGCAAGAGCATCCGGGTCGTTTCCCTGCTATTGATGCACAAGGCAAGCACCAAAAACGGAACCAGCCACGGCAGAAGGCGCTTGTTGTTTGAATTGAGAAGCGACGGTCCGAAACTGTCATGGAATCCGACCCCCGTTTCTTTACTTGTTCCGTAATAGGCAAATGTCGCCACGGCAAGGGCGCTCAAGCCCATTATGATCAACCCAGCAGCAACCACGTTCTGCATCGGCAACCGCCTCGCCATTATCCAGAGGCCCATGAGACCCGCAAACAGTACGAAAACGCCTTCGAGTGATTTCCACCCAGGCGAGAGCTGTTTGCTCATGGCCAGAAGCGCCACGGAAAACCCAAATGCAATCAGTAGCACGACCCATGCGACGCGGAAGTATGCCTCAGCGGGACGCCAAAACTGTGCAGAGTGCGACCGCGGCGTCCGCGTCATCGGGGACAGAATACGCTGTGCTTGGTCGTCTGCCATGTCGCAATGTTAAGCGTTGTGGGCCGGAACGGAAGTACAAAGTTGCGGCACTCTGGTGAGCTGGCGAGCGCGGCGATCATCAGGAACGAACGCCGGTACGCAGCTCCGAAGAACCGGCTCATGGAGAGTCTCCTTGTTTCCGCGAACACGCTTTGTGACCTTGAACCGCGCGGTAGGGACGCGTTCCACCGCGTCCCCATTCTGTTGTGCGGAATCAGGGACCGAGTGGAATCGGTCCCTACCATGCGGTTCATGGAGAGGAAAGATACCGTCACGAGCATCCGTCTCGTGGCTCCACCGCAACCGATCCGGATATCATCAAACTAGGTGACGCGCGACTGCCAACCGTCACATTCATGTGGGCTGTCGGGATGTATCGGGTCTGAAGGGCGAATGCCAGCGGCGGCAATCGAGTCCTCACGCACGAATATCGAGTCGCAGCCTTGAGCAACATTCTTCAGTTCGTCGAGCTCGGCGGGTGTGGGCGCTTGGTAAGTCCGACCCGCCTGGATCGCCTTGTCAAGCAGATCGAGGAATGAAGGCGGTATCCCGGCTACCACGCCAGGCTGCGACAGCGTGAAGCGCCACGCCAGATTCACTTCCCGCTCGTCCTCGACCGAGCGGTACCACCATTGCCGGGTGCGTTGCGCCCCTTGCGGCCAGGCGCCGAGGCTCATCGGCTTGATCGCCAAGGCCGCCACTTGCCGGTGCGCAGCCTCCTCTAGCACAGCTTTGCCGAAATCGCGTTTGTAATACTCGACGAAGTTGATTGGGAACATCACGGTGTCGAAATCGTACGACTTGAGCGCCTCGATCGCCGCCTTGGTGGAGTGGGCCGAAAAACCAAAGTACCGGATTTTGCCGTCTTGCTTTGCTTTGAGGAATGTCTCAATAGCGCCACCGGGCCCAAGGGCCTGGCGGACCTCGTCGACCCGGACAAGGTGATGCATCTGGTACAAGTCGAAGTGGTCGGTTTTGAGCACTCGCAGTGAGTTTTCGAGCTCGACGCGCGCGCTTTCCTTGTCCCGTTTCTTGGTCTTGCACGCCAGGAAGAAACGGTCGCGCCGCAAACCTTGAAGGCCGATGCCCATTCTGATCTCAGCCTGTCCGTTGCCATATGCCGGGGCAACGTCGAAGTAGTTCACTCCCAGATCAAAGGCCTTGTGAAGGCCCTCAGTGCATTTCCGCTGGTCGTAGTGGACCAGGGCAAGGCCGGGGAAACCAACGACCGAAATGCGCTGGCCGGTGCGTCCCAAGACTCGCGTTTGGAGAGGGACGGCACCGCGAGGTGTACTCTCTTCAGACGCATCGGCGCCAGCAATCTTAGGAACGCCAACGGCGTAACCGCTCGCGGCGCCACTGACGACTTTCAGAAAGGCCCTTCGTTTCATGCAATCACTCGTACAACCGCCTGTGAGTCTAGGACAGAGTCCAGCCAAACGCAAGAACGCCGATCCGCGCCGTGCGATCGCTTGACCGCGCGTTTGCCCTTCGTCTATGCTGACACTTGACCTGCCCGACGACCGACTGGTGCGCTCCTAATGTCGGGACCAAAACATGAGCACGAAACCGGCGGAGGCGAGGGAGGCTGCTCAATTCTGGACATAGTTCTTATGAAACAGAGTCTCACAACCAGCACACGCCGGGACTTTCTTCGCAACGCGTCAACCGTGGCCGCGACGTTCATGGTCGTGTCACCCCGAGTTGTCGCGCGAGGCGGCGAGGCCCCGCCGTCGGCGCGGCTCAACATCGCCGGGATAGGAGTGGGCGGCATGGGGGCGGGAGACATCGGCGCTGTTGCCCCTGGCAACAACATCGTGGCGCTGTGCGACGTCGATATGGGACGGTCAAGTAAGACTTTCGAGAAATTCCCAGGAGCTAGGCAGTTTCGGGATTTCCGGAAGATGTTCGACGAGATGGAGCGCAACATAGACGCCGTGGTTGTTGCCACTCCGGACCACACACACGCCGTGACTGCGATGGCCGCGATCAAGAGAGGCAAGCACGTCTACTGCGAGAAACCGCTAGCTCACTCCGTCCAGGAAGTGCGCGCGCTCATGAAGGCCGCGCGTGCCCACAACGTTGTTACCCAGCTCGGCAACCAGGGGCACTCGTCAGGATCGATCCGGGATTTCTGTGAATGGGTTTGGGACGGCGCGATCGGGAACGTCCACACAATCCACGCCGGGTGCTCCGCCGTGAATTCCGGGATCGACCAACTGCAGCGCCTGAAAGAGACGCACGTCGTGCCTGAGCATCTGGATTGGGACTTGTGGCTTGGTCCGGCGCAGTGGCGACCCTATCACCCGGCGTACCTTCCGGGAGCGTGGCGCGGTTGGGTGCCGTTCGGCAACGGGACGGTGGGGGACTGGATATGTCACGTGGTGGACCCTGTGTTCTGGGCGCTGGACCTGGGTGCACCCAGGACGATCCGTGCTCAGGTCAAGAACTACGACTTCAAGACGCAGGGCGACGCATATCCAAAAGGCGAGATCATCACATACGAGTTCCCGGCGAATGACAAGCGCGGCCAAATCACGCTCCATTGGCACAGTGGCACCGAACGTATCCCGCGTCCCGCCGACCTCGAAGCCGACGACAAACTAGTCGACACTGGCGCGGTGGTGATCGGGGACAAAGGCACTATCATGTACGGGTCGCACGGCGCTGGCGGAGTGCGGCTCATCCCCCGGAATCGCATGGATGAGTACAATCGCCCGCCCAATACATTAAAGCGAGTCAGCGAGCATCACCAGGACTGGCTTGACGCGGTCCTGAACGGTGCCAAGGCCGGATCGGACTTTTCCTATGGCGGACCGTTGACCGAGCTCGCGATGTTGGGTGTGATTGCGATCAAGCTCTCAGGCACGAAGCTCGAGTGGGACGCAACCAATGCGCGATTCACCGACTGCCCTGAAGCTAACCAGTATATAGAAACTCCTTATCGGTCCGGTTGGCATCTGTAGCGTGCCGGTGCGAGTAGAATCGATAGTCTGCTTGACCGCCAAGAACTGGTGCACCCGCACGGGAGTTTGGCGACGCGAGACGCCAGGATTCTCGCGGTCGGTCAGCGAACGGTTGCCGCCTTTGACTTGCCAAGATGGTGTGAGTAGCATTCGCTAATGCGGAGCCTTGCGGCGGCCTTGTTGGCTGCGATGGGTGGTTTTATCGTGCTCGTGATCGAGATCATTGGCGCGAGGTACTTGGCCAAGGATTTCGGCGGCTCGTTCTACATCTGGGTGAGTCAGATCGGCGTGGTCATGCTCGCTCTCGCTCTTGGATATTACGTGGGAGGGGCGCTGGCGGACCGGCACGGGCGGCTGACCACGCTCGCCTTGCTTTTGGTCGCAGCAGGCGCCTTCACGTTTGCCGTCCCGCGCCTGGCGCCGCCGGTCATCGAGGCGATCATCACCAGACACAGCGAGGAGCAGGCGATTCCGCTGATTTGGCGCAAACTGGACCCTGCGATGGGAAGCTTGTGCGTGTTTCTCTTTCCGTGCCTGGTGTTGGCAATGCTGCCACCTTTCTTAATCCGTTGGCTGACACCCGAGTTAGCCAGAGTCGGGCGGTCAAGTGGGGCGGTTATCTCGGCGGGCACAATGGGTAGCATTGCCGGCGTATTCGTCGCGGGCTACGTTCTGATCGACATAATGAGCCTATCGGGCATCTTCCGTGTAATGGGAGCACTGACGGCACTGGTCGGCCTTCTGTGCGTCGCTCTTGATGTTTGGCTTGGCGCGGCACCCTTGTCTCAACAGTCAACTTCGTCGCCCTCGTGATCCGCTGCTCACATCATTTGTCAGATGACGATGGCACGGCGAGTATTCCTCTCCCCGTGAAAGCGTGTTGGGCGCCGCGAGAATCCGGTTCATGGAGAGCAGTGTTTCTCCTTTAGAACGCATTGGGCCCATGAACCAGATGCTTAACCACGAAGGCCGCGAAGACCACCGAGGAAGAGCTAATAGGAACCTCCGTGGTCATCGTGCGCTTCGTGGTGATTGTTTTGTCGGTTCATGGAGAGCGAGGATGCTATTCTTGAAACGCGTTAGGGGTGTGAGGCATTGGTCGAGATGGCCTGATTCTTGTTTAGAGGCGGCAGTCCGCGCGGTCTGTCTGGTAGCGTCTTTGGCCATGGTGTCGACGGTGACGATTGGGGGGCAATCGGTGCCTGGGAAGGTGGTTTACGAGACGACTTCGGCCTATCACCATATCAAAGTCGTCGATTACTTTGGAACGCGCACGTTGAGTTTCGACGGCTCAGCCGAGACGCGCATGACGTTGGGCAGACCGCTCACGGGTCATTTCGAATACACCGAGTATTTCCACATGCCGTGGCTGTGGAACACCAACATGCGAGCGGTCCTGATGATCGGTCTGGGGGGTGGCAGCGTGCAGCGGTCATACGCATTTTACTACCCCGATGTGGAAATCGAGACTGTCGAGATAGACCCTGTGGTGTTTCGGGTTGCCCGACAGTATTTTCACTTTGAGGAATCGCCGCGCCAGAAGGTGCACATCGAGGATGGGCGTGTGTTTCTTCGGCGCGGCAAGAACCAGTACGACGCCATGGTGCTGGACGCGTACGTGCAAAGCCGGTACGGGTCCGCCCTGCCGTATCACTTGGTTACAAAGGAATTCTTCGAGTTGTCGAAAGAGCGGCTCACTACAAACGGCGTAGTCGCTTTCAACTGCATGGGCACACTTGGTGGTTGGCAGGCTGACCTCGTCGGGGCGATCTACCGAACGCTCAAGTGTGTTTTTCCACAGGTCTACTTGTTTCCCGCCCGCGACAGCATGAACGTCGTCGCGGTGGCGACCTGCTCACGGGAATCGGTCACTCTCGATCAAATCCGCGCGCGCGCCGCCCAGTTGGTCCAGGGCGGACGCATCAAGCTGCCGGCGTTTACGCAGCGGCTTCTCGCGTTTCGGACTGAGCCTCCGCGGAATCTCAAGGACTGCCCGGTTCTGCTCGACGACTACGCGCCGGTTGATGGTCTGCTGTGCGAGCGCAAGTAGTCGGAAGAGCGACCCTCGGGCGTCGTCATCTGCCGCGACCCATTGGGTACGCATGCGCGAGCTCGGCGTCCCTGACGGTGTCGCCGTGGTCGCGGCGCCCCGCGCATGGATTTGCAACGCTCCGAGCGGTCGCGATTTGAGTGGACGTGCTAGGACTCGCGCACGGTGGCCTTCAGCTTTTGTCTGAAGCACTCAACCACACGCCCGTGGGCCGCATTGACCTCCGCGTCGGTCAGTGTCTTTTCGGAGCTCCGGTACGTGAAAGCATATGCCATGCTCTTGTGGCCCGGAGGAACGTTTTTGCCGCGGAAGACGTCGAAGAGCTCGACGTTCTCAACGCAAGGCGGATTGGCGTGCTTCACTGCTGCCAGAACGTCGTCGTGGGTTGTCGTTTCGGACACTATCATGGCCACATCGCGACGGACGCTGGGAAACGCCGGCAATGGCTTGAACGACCGAGCGGTGTTGCGCCGAAGCAGAAGTTGGTCCATGTCAAGCTCGGCCAGCAGGACCGGTTCTCGGAGGTCGTACTGACGCGCCAGAGCGGGGAGCATTTGGCCGAGCTCACCGAGGATGATTCGTCCCAGGTGAATGGCAGCGGATTCGACGAACAAAGCGGTGCCGGCGTTGCGCTTCACATAAGTCACGCCACGCACTCCGAAAGCTTCGAGAAACTCTTGTACGAGTCCCTTCAGGTCGGACGAGTCGAACACGGCATCCCGTTCCTCGCCGCTCCAAAAAATCGGGTTACGCTTGCCGGCCAACGCCATGGCTACGCGACGCTGCTCAGTCGTGGCAGTCGGTTCCGACTTCGCCGCAGCGGTGTCACCCGACCGCGTCAGTCTGACAAAGACGCGCCCCAGCTCGAAAAGGGCGACGTTTTCGATCTTGTGACTCAGGTTGTGGCGCAAGGAATCCAGGAGGCCCGGCAGCAAGCTTGGCCGCAAG
>JAXDCU010000517.1:0-4926 GCA_034677645.1 Verrucomicrobiia bacterium | reverse complement strand
CCAAAACACGATTCTGTTACTCTTCATGTTTAGCCTCTCCTGTTGCGTTAACGCTGTAATAGTAGTCAACGTCGCCGCGTACGCAAGCAGAAACTTCATCGTTTTGTCGCATGTCGCATGCGACGGATGAGTTCTCTGAATCCCTCAGGCCGGATGCGCATGCACCATGCACAGTGCGAAACATCCGTATAGCTTGTCCGGCGTTGTTCACCGGCTGAGCGGGAGCCCGGCCCCGTGAAACCGGTCGACTGCAGAGCTCATAGGCCGGTGGGTCGGTCCAGGAAGGTCCACGGAACGCCGAAACGCCGCGACAGGTGCCCCGCCAACGCTTGCACTCCCAGCGTTTCGGTCGCGTAGTGGCCCGCATACAGCACGTTGAGGCCCAGCATTTCGGCTTGCCCAAAAGTCCAGTGTGGTCCCTCGCCGGTTATGAAAGTGTCCACGCCTTCCAGTGCGGCCTGAGCCAGTTCGGATCCGGCGCCCCCCGTCACGACGCCTATGCGTTGACAGATCGACGGTCCACCGGGCGCCAGTTTGACCGGGCCACTCACGGCTCGCTCAAGGCGCCTGACCAATTCAGCTCGCTCCAAACCAGAGCGCGATGTTGTCCGGAAACCCACGGGGCGGCCTTTGGTCTCGAAGAAGGGGCGAAGCGAGCGCAAGCCAAGAACGGCGCAAAGCCGCGCGCTGTTGCCCAGTCGCGGATGGGCATCGAGCGGAAGGTGGGAGCTGTAGACCGCGATGTCATTGTCCAGCAGGAGCCGCAGGATACGATAATGCGCGCCGGTCCACGGGTGGTTTGTCGACCAGAACAATCCGTGATGAACCAGCAACAAGCTGGCGCGAGCGTTGACGGCCAATCGCAATGTCTCGGGCGTAACGTCGACAGCAGCGGCCAGGCGCCTGACACGCCCACGGTTTTCGACCTGCAGGCCGTTGACCGCGCCTTCCCAGTCTTGGAAGCGATCGGGCCGCAGCAGTCGATCACACTCCCGAACCAGAGCCGACAATGAAACATCTGGCATGGACACAGTAAATCAGTCCGTGAGCCAGCGGGCAAAAGCAATTTGCGCGGTCGGCTGCCATCGGATCGCGGCGTGAAAAAAGTGCATGCTGCATATTGAAATCGGCAACAGTCTTTCTATAGTGCTGCGGGTCGATTCTGAAATGAGCAACACGTCAGGTGAGAATGGCAACTGGGACATCCAGGCCGCCCGCGCCCTTTATAGCATCGACCGGTGGGGAGCGGACTACTTCGACATCAACGATGAAGGCCACGTCGTGGCGAGGCCCTTGCATGAGAAGGGCGCGACGGTGGACCTGACGGACGTCATCGAGGAAGCGGGCGGGCGCGGGCTGAAGTTCCCGCTCTTGATCAGGTTCCAGGACATACTCCGACACAGGGTGGAGGCGATCAACCAGGCATTCCGGACTTCGATCGCCGAGTTTGAGTATCAGGGCGCATATCGCGGGGTGTTTCCGATCAAGGTCAACCAGTTGCGCGAAGTGGTTGAGGAGATACTAGATGCCGGTCGTCCGTACCAGTTCGGGCTCGAAGTGGGAAGCAAGCCTGAGTTGTTCGCTGGATTGGCTCTTCAAAGCCAGGTGGGCAGCCTGATCATCTGCAACGGTTACAAGGACGCCGCTTTCATCCGGATGGCACTGATGGGAGTCAAGCTCGGCAAGAAGGTTGTTCTGGTTGTGGAGAAGATCGAGGAACTCCGCCAGATAGTTGTCGTGTCGAAGCAGATCGGCGTTGAACCGATCATAGGCATTCGCGCGAGGCTTGCGTGCCGCGGCGGCGGCAAGTGGGTCGACAGCGGCGGCGAGAACGCCAAATTCGGTCTGAACACATCCGAACTGCTCGCTGCCACCGAGATGCTTAAGTCGGAGAATCTCGCGCATTGTCTAAAGCTGCTGCACTTCCACATCGGCTCGCAGGTGCCGGACATTCTGGCCATCAAGAAAGCCGTGCAGGAAGCGGCGCGGTTGTACGCCAAGATCGTGGCGATGGGATTCCCGGTCCAGTATCTGGACGTTGGGGGTGGGCTGGGTGTCGACTACGATGGTAGCAGGTCGGCATTCGACAGCTCCACGAACTACACGTTGCAGGAGTACACGAACGACATAGTATACTACCTGTCTGACGTCTGCCAGAGCGAGAGCGTTCCGCACCCGGACATCATTAGCGAGAGCGGGCGTGCCATCGTGGCTCATCACAGTGTGTTGATCGTGGAGGTATTCGGCTCGATCGCCAAGCGTCGGGAGTGGGAGCACCTGCGGTACAGCGAACTCGATCACCCGCTTGTCAATGAATTGATGGAGATTCGGGAGAACCTCAATCACCTTAACAAGCTGGAGGCTTACCACGACGCGCTTGAGCGAAAAGAGGACGCTTACACCATGTTCACGCTCGGCCTGCTCGATCTGCAGGCGAAGGCAAAAATAGAAAACCTCTACTGGGACATTAGCCAAGAGGTCGTCCAATCATTCAAAGGCCAAGCCTACGTCCCGGAGGAGATCGGGCAGCTCGAAGACAGCCTTGGCGACCAGTACCTCTGCAACTTCTCGGTTTTCCAATCGCTCCTGGACCACTGGGCTTTGGGTCAGTTGTTCCCCATCATGCCAATCAGCCGACTCAACGAACGGCCCACCCGCGAGGCGACGCTCGTTGACATCACGTGCGATTCCGACGGACAAATCAACAAGTTCATCGATCTCAAAGACGTGCGCGACACGATCGCGCTGCATCCGTTGAGCCGCAATGGAAACGGCGTGCCCGATCCCTATTACCTGGGCTTCTTCCTCATGGGCGCCTACCAGGACATAATGGGCGATCTCCACAACCTGTTCGGGCGCGTCAATGAGGTCCATGTCTTCCTCGACCCCGACGAGCCGTCAGGCTACTATGTCGAGGAAATCATCGAAGGCGCCACAATCGTCGAATCGCTCGCGGCCGTTCAGTACGACGACAACGAACTCAAACGGCTTATGAAGACGCAGGTGGATGAAGCGATCAAAACCGACCGGCTCAAGCCGTCTGAAGCCATGCGTCTCCTCGACGAGTACGAGCGCGGCCTCAAAGAATACACGTATCTTGCGATTCAGTAGGTCGGTCGGGAACGCGCATGCACACGCACGTGTTCGCACCGGAGCAGCGCGGGGGAGCCGGACCTCGCGACACGGTGGCTAGCCCGCCGGAAGCACTTGGTCGATGACTGACACCATCCCGCCAACACAGTTGATGTGCTCCCTGGCGAGGTTGGTTCGTGGATTGTCAGCGTTGTTCTGGGGGCTCCCCCTTGCGCTCGTAGTATGCGTCCAGACGGCGAGAACTGACTTCTTCGCTCCGTTCGGCGTCGCGCCGCCACTGTTGGTCACGGTCATCCTCTGGTACGCCGTGAGACAGCTCGGTCATTTCCGACAGCACGAGCGAGTTTGGAGAAAAGCCCTGGACCGTGCGCAAGTGGCGGCGTTGATAAACGTTGGGTTGTCGCCTTTTCTCTACTGGTGGAAAGTGATGCCAGAGGTTGTCCACTACAAGTTTGCCGCGCTCGCCATGGCACTGTCCGGCCTGGTCTTCCTGTTGTTCCTGAATCAGGCGCTGCAACGGTTGGCCGCGATGTTGCCCGAAGAAACACTCAGAATCGAGGCAAAGCTATTCACGAACCTGAACCTCTGGTTGCTGTCAGCCGTCTTCATGCTGGGTGCGCTTTGGACCGGACTTCATCAGTTCCAGCAGCCTCCGCCGGCGCTTGCCCAAATGCTCGTTGATGTTTCCCACTTCGGATTGCTTACGCTCCTGCTGCTGGTCCTACTGCCGCTGGCTTTGACAATGACACTAGCCTGGAGGATCAAAGAACTCATACTAACAAGCGTTTTCTCAGCCAAGACATGAAGGGCCGTCGGACTTCGTGCGAGTGAATCCCTTGATGCGATTCGTTTTGACTTCAGACCCCGATTCTCGGCACTTTCCCATCCGAGAGCCGCGCTCAGCCCTCCGGAGCGGCGGCTCCGGGACGCAATCCGATAATGAGAACAAAACACTGTTTGCTCGCGGTTGCCATCGCGACCAGTCTGGCCTTGGTGTGCGTGAGCGGCTGCCATGGCAAACAACGCTTCGACACCGGCCACGTCGAACAGAGTTTCCGCAACGCTCCCGACCCCGAACGAACTGACGTTGAAAATGGTCTGGCTGCCATCAAGGCGGGCGATTACTCCGCCGCGGTTGCGCTCCTAGACAAGGTAACCCAGAGCCAGAGGCTAACTCCGCCCCAAAAGGAATCGCTCCGAGACCTGCTGATTCAACTCAACCAGTCCCCCGGAACAAATCCGGCTAATGCCTCCAATTCCTCCCCCAGCGGGGGCGCAGTAGACGCTCAAGGAGCCACGAAGGCAACCGGCGACTCGAAGGATCGAGTTAATCGGTCACCGGAATAAGCCTTGGCTTAACGGCCTCAGTCTTGGGCAGTCGCACGGTCAACAAACCCTGGTCAATCTCAGCCGTGATCCTGGCCGTGTCGATCTCCGGATCGAGAACGAATGCCCGCCGAAAGTTGGCCGGAACCGACTCGTGATGGAGAATGTGAGTGTGGTTCTTGGCTTTCTCTGAGGCATGTGGGCGATTGCCCAGAATGGTCAGCTCGTTGCCGTCGAGTTTCAGTTGAATGCCATCCTTGCCAACACCAGGCATGTCGGCTTCAAGCAAGTACTCTTCCTTCGTCTCCAGGATATCCACGTTCGGAGCCACGTAACGAGGCTCTTGCCGCGTCGGCTCATTGGCCTTATCTGCGTTGACTTGCGAATTCATCTCTGGTTCCTCCGTTTTAACATTTCAGGCGGGAACCGACAGTCGCCCCGCCCATTCGTCGTGGTGTCGTTTAGCCTACGTTGACTTCAATCTGCTTTGGCTTTGAGTCCTCCGTC
>JAXDCU010000516.1:0-5646 GCA_034677645.1 Verrucomicrobiia bacterium | reverse complement strand
ACCAACGACCTCGAAGTTCCAGCCAACGCCGACTTGATAATCGAAGGCTACATTGACCCACGAGAGCCTCTGCGAGAGGAAGGCCCGTTTGGCGATCACACGGGCCACTATACTCTGCCAGCGCCGTATCCTGTGTTGCACATCACCGCCGTTACGCACCGTGAGAACGCCATTTATCCCGCCACCGTAGTCGGCATCCCGCCGATGGAGGATTTCTACATTGGCGGCGCGTCGGTGAAGCTCTTCCTTCCTCTGCTCAAGATGAACTTTCCCGAGATTGTGGACATCGCGTTGCCGGCCGAGGGTGTGTTTCAGAACCTGGTTTTCGTGAGCATCCGCAAGACCTATCCGATGCAGGCTTACAAGCTCATGCACGGTCTTTGGGGCATGGGCCAGATGATGTTCACAAAATACATCGTGGTGCTGGACGAAGACGTGGACGTGCACAACACAAGCGAAGTGATCTTCCGCGCCTGCTCAAACACCGACCCGCAACGGGACAGCGTCTTCGCCAGAGGGCCAGCGGATGTCCTCGACCACGCCACCAGTGAGATTGGTGTCGGCGGCAAACTCGGCATCGATGCGACTAAGAAACTCCCCGGTGAAGGTTTCAAACGTACCTGGCCGCCTTTGGTGAGAATGGATGAGGATGTGCGAAAGAGGATTGATGGGCTCATTGGGCAGTGTTCCTCTTGAGGTGGTACGCGAGGCGGGGGTCGAACCCACAACCTTCGGCTCCGGAGGCCGACGCTCTATCCAATTGAGCTACTCGCGCATCATCCGGGGCACAGTATCCGCTGCTAAACGCAACGGCAAGCAAATCTAGCGGATTGGACATCGCGGGTTTCCGAAAGCTCAGCGCGATTCTCCGCGGGTTGGCGAAAAACCGGACGCGAAGCGCGTGTGCTCCCCATTGCATCTTGAAATGCCTCGCTTGGCGCGGGCATGCTTTCACCGCGCGAACAAGCGCACTCAAATGGCTCGGACACAATCGATCGTCGGGAGAAACTGGGGGGGCGCGTTCAGTGGGCGGCGACTTGCCGCACTCCCATTGATTCTGGTTTTCGCTTGGACAGCGCCCGCGGAGTCGCGGATCGAGCGTTTGGCAAACGGCCAACTCCAGGTCGGCCTGGACGGAACCTCCGGCCAACTCATTGAACTGATCGATCCAATTTCCAAGCGTAATCTCATCGACTCCAAAAGCACGACTAGTGGAGTTTGGGAACTGCACTTTGAAGACCTGGGGATAGTATCCCCGGAAAAAGCTAGCGCATTTGACATCTCACCTCTCGCACAAGACCAGGGCGGCTTGCGGCTAAGATGGAGTCAGTTTGGGTTTCCGACGGCACGGGACTTGAGAGTTGAGGTGGATGTGCGCATGGAAACAAACCGGCCTTTGAGCCGATGGGGCATCGCGGTTCACAACTTGAATGGACGGATGCCACGGCTCATCAAGTTTCCGGTCTTGCCGGATGTAGCCGCGCAAGCGGGCGAACGTCTTGCCGTGCCTGTCTGGCTGGGCCAGGAGACCGCGAGTCCGCGCACGCAGCTCCTCGATTCTCAGGGCAACCCTAGACGATGGGAGTGGTCATATCCTGGGATTCTCTCCATGCAGTGTCTTGCTCTGTCAACGCCGGACGGCGCCGGTTTGTACATCGCATGCGATGACACCGCGGGGCACTTGAAAGACTTCGCCGTGTTTGGAGGCGGGGAAACAGGGCTGAATCTTGAAATCGTGCACGAGCTTGAACGCCGAGCGCCGTCGGACGATCGTTGCGCTCTGCCGTACTCGGTGTCGGTCGGTGCTTTTCAAGGCGGTTGGTTTGAGGCGGCGACCCTCTACCGTTCGTGGGCAACAAATCAGACGTGGGCTGGCGATAGTCGGTTGCGTCGCGGACTCGTGCCATCGTGGGTCACGAACACGGCGCTGTGGGTTTGGAATAGGGGACCTTCCTCTGGGGTGATAGAGCCCGCTATCGCGCTGCGAAAAGAACTGGGGTTACCCATAAGCGTGTTCTGGCATTGGTGGCACGGCTGCGCCTACGACGTCGGCTTCCCGGAGTACTTGCCGCCGCGCGAGGGCGAGGCTCCATTCAAGGCGGCCCTGCAACGGGCACACGAACACGATATCCACGCCATCGTTTACATGAACCAGCGCCTGTGGGGAATGACCACGGCAAGCTGGACAAACGAAGGGGCAATCCGCTTTGCCGTGAAGGCCGCTGACGGCCAGGTGAGACCCGAAGTTTATAACACGTTCACGAGATCGCCCTGCGCCTCGATGTGCATGGGGACTGAGTTCTGGCGGAACAAGTACGCCGGACTCGCGGTGAGCGCTGTCGGACAATTGGGTGTGGACGGCATTTACATGGACCAGGCCTGCTCCAGTCTCGCTTGCTTTGACCCGCGCCACGGCCACCCGCAAGGCGGCGGCACTTATTGGATGAAAGGATTCAAAATGCTCGCTGAGGATATCCTGCGGCGTTGCGCAACCTGCGACGTCCCCGCGCTGGCCGGAGAAGGTTGTGCCGAGAATTGGCTGCCGCGCCTCGACTTAATGCTCTCGCTGCAAGTCAGCCGCGAGCGTTACGCCGGCCCGGATGGATGGGATGTCATTCCCTTCTTCCACGCCGTCTATCACCCCTGTGGCATCTTCTACGGCAATTACTCCTCGCTCACCATGCCGCCTTACGACGAGCTGTGGCCCGCTGAGTTCGCCCCAAAAGAGCCTCTCGAAATCCTGGACCGCAAGTTCTCACAGCAGTTCCTGCTGGAACAAGCGCGCGCGTTCGTCTGGGGTCAGCAGCCGACGATCGCCAACTTCACGCCAAGGCAACTCTCCGAGCGCGACGACGAAATCGCTTTTGTTCTGCGCGTAGCAAAAGTGCGACGACAAGCACTTCCATACCTCCAGAACGGTATCATGCTGACACCTCCCGCAGTTGAAGTGCCACAAGTTGAAATCCCAATGTCGCGCCTCTCGATCTACGCTGGGCAGCGAGGTGGCCTCAAAGAGTTCAAGAAGGTCGTGGCGCCTGTTTTGGCAGCAGCCTGGTTGTCGCCCGACAAGTCCATCGCGATCGCGGTGGCAAGCATCAGCGATGAGGAGCTTAGGCCTTTGATCCGATTACATGACGCAGCATTCTGGCTTCCCGATCGAGGCACGGTGTGTCGCATCGACGAACGCGGCCGGACGGACGTTGGCCAAGTCGTCGGCACGAACCTCGTCCTGAGGCCCTGCTTGGCGCCGCGCGATGTCTGCCTGCTTAGACTGACACGACCTTGATGGCCCCAAGTGCACGTGTCATTTCACCACGAACCTCTCAGCGCGGCACAGCAGCTCACGTCATTGGTTGACAACAGGTTGCCAATGTGACACTAGCTGCATGATGTTCTACGACACGCACGCGCATCTCGATTTCCAGGATTTCGCCGCCGACCTTTCCGCGGTGCTCGATCGCGCGCATCAAGCACAGGTGACACGCATTGTCACCGTCGGGACGGACTTCGAAAGCAGCGAACATGCGGTTGCCTTGGCCGATAGGTATCAATCTGTATTTGCCGTCGTTGGCTGGCATCCGGGTCTCGCGATGGCGGCGCCCGAAGATGTTCGTCCACTGCTTAGCAGACTCGCGCGACATCCCAAGGTGGTGGCAATCGGTGAGACGGGTCTGGACTATCACAGGATGGGTGCCGGCGCCCCAGGCAGTGAATCGGCGAACCAACGGGAAATGGAAAAGCAACGACAGCTTTTTGTTCAGCAACTCGAATTGGCGGCGGAGCACGGCTTGAACGTTGTCGTGCACCAGCGTGAGGCCCTGCAGGAAGTGCTTGATCTGATGAAGCCGTTCCGCGGACGGGTGCGAGGTCAGTTCCATTGCTTCGTCGGTGACAAGATCGACTTGGACAAGACCTTGGCAAAAGACGCGGTGGTGAGCTTCACGGGGATTCT
Source organism: Verrucomicrobiia bacterium (assembly GCA_034677645.1). Taxonomy (GTDB): domain Bacteria; phylum Verrucomicrobiota; class Verrucomicrobiia; order Limisphaerales; family J093; genus JAAYVR01. The sequence continues at coordinate 1,694 of JAXDCU010000516.1, read as the reverse complement.
GACTTTCAAGAACGCGGCAGCGCTGCGGATGACGTTCGCAGAAGTGCCAGTTGACTCGTTCATGCTCGAAACGGACTGCCCCTATCTTGCCCCCGAGCCATTTCGCGGCAAGCGCGCCGAACCAGCACACCTGATCGAGACAGCGCGGGTCGCGGCTGACCTGAAATCCATGTCTGTCGAGGCTCTGGGGCAAGTCACGCGCGCGACAGCCGAGCGTTTCTTTGGTGAACTGAGCTGATTGGAGATTGGCGATGGTTCAGGTCTTGCAGGCCGCCGCCGACTGTCCGCGTTCCTCCAATGGCACGTAGTGCCGCAGAGGCGGACCAACATACAACTGACGCGGGCGATAAATGCGGCTCTTGGGCTCATCCAATATCTCCTTGAAATTGGCGATCCAGCCGGGCATGCGCCCAATGGCGAATATGACGGTGAACATTTCGACTGGGATGCCCACCGCGCGCATTATGATGCCGCTGTAAAAATCGACGTTTGGATAGAGTCTTCGCTCCAGAAAATAAGGATCGTTCAAAGCGGCTTCCTCCAATCGCTTCGCTATGTCCAATAGCGGGTCCTCGACTCGCAGCTTGGCAAGCAATTCGTCGCAGGCGCGTTTGATGATTCTGGCGCGTGGATCGTAGTCCCGGTAAACACGGTGGCCGAAACCCATCAACCGTTTGCCGCTCCCTTTGTCCTTCGCGGCAGCTATGAACCGCGAGCCGTCGTCGCCGGACTTGCATATCTCATCGAGCATCTCGACCACGGCCTGGTTGGCGCCACCGTGGAGCGGACCCCACAACGCGCAGACGCCCGCCGCGGCGCAAGCAAACAGGTTGGCCTGCGTCGACGCGACCATCCTCACAGTTGCAGTCGAACAGTTCTGTTCGTGGTCGGCGTGGAGAAGAAAAAGGAGGTCCAGCGCTCGCACGACCTCGGGCCGTAGTTCATAGTCCTCGTAAACGTCCGAGAACATCATGTGCAGGAAGTTGGCCGTGTATTTGTACGTTCTCTTGGGGTATATGATCGGCAATCCCCGCGACTTCCGATACGAGAAAGCGGCAATCGTGCGCACTTGTGAGATAAGCCGCGCCGCGTGGATGTCAAACCGCTCAATGTTTCTTGGGACATTCAAGCCGGCATAGAAACAACTGCTCGCATTGATCATGGCAGAGAGAATCGCCATCGGATGCGCCGTTGAGGGAAAGCCCTCGAAATGGTACTTCATGTCTTCATGAAGGTTTTGGTTCTCGGTCAGCAGGTCGGAGAACCTTCGCAACTGCGAGCGAGACGGCAAGCGGCCATAGATGATCAGGTACGCCGTCTCGATGAAAGTCGATTTCTCCGCCAACTCCTCGATCGGGATGCCGCGATATCGCAAGATTCCTTTTTCGCCGTCGATGTAAGTGATCTTGCTGGCGCAAGAACCAGTGCTGTTGTAGCCCTCGTCCAGCGTGATGCAGCCAGTCGTTTCCCGCAACGTGTCGACTGATATAGCTCTTTCTCCTTCGGTCCCCACCATTACTGGCAGTGTCCAGGAATTGTCATCGATTTGAATTTTGGCCTCCGTGCTCATGTCATGTGCCGATCTGTATTCTGGGGCTCGGTTTCTCAACAGCGGATTTTGGAAAGAATGCGGCTGCCTGGCAAGGCTTGAGAGCAGCCCTGTGGCAAACAGACCGCATCCTTGTCAAACACCC
>JAXDCU010000515.1:0-10910 GCA_034677645.1 Verrucomicrobiia bacterium | reverse complement strand
GTGACTCTGGAAATCCGCGCCTGCCGCGCTGGCCATCGCTGTTGTCTCCGCTGTTCATTGTACGGTCTCTGTCTCGCGTGTCAGTTGGCCGATCTGCCCGTCCGCCTATCATACTTCATAGTCGCCTTGCTTCTCTAGTCCAGTAGCGTGTAGGCAGTCTCGCGGTGTTGCGTCAAGTCCAGGCCGATGCGTTCCTCCTGCTCGGAAACGCGGAGCCCCACGACCTGACCGATCACTTTCAGAAGGATGATGGAAACCACAAAGGCGAAGAACGCGGTGACGACAGTCGCTACTACTTGAGAAAGCAACAAGCCAGGATTCCCGTTGAACAGCCCGTCAGCGCCCGCGCGATTCACCGCCTTAGTGGCCCAAAGCCCTGTCGCCAGGGCGCCCCACATCCCGCCCACACCGTGGACGCCGAACGCGTCCAGCGCGTCGTCGTATCCCAGCTTCGCCTTCACAAACGTAACAGCGAAGAAGCAGATGACGCTCGCACCCAGACCGATCCAGATGGCGGCCATCGGCGTCACAAATCCGCAGGCTGGCGTAATTGAGACAAGGCCGGCGACGACCCCAGTGATCATTCCGAGCGTTGTCGGCTTCCCATGATAAACCCAATCGCACACGGCCCAAGTTAGACCCGCCGCGGCCGTGGCCACATGGGTTGTCACGAACGCATTGGCGGCCAATCCATTCGCCCCAAGCGCGCTGCCCGCATTGAAACCGAACCAGCCAAACCACAACATGCCCGCGCCCAGAATTGCCAGTGGCAGATTGTGGGGCAGCGATGATGCGCCCACCCGTTTCCCAAGCACCAGCGCCGCGGCTAGCGCGGCCATCCCGGCGTTGATATGCACGACAGTTCCGCCGGCAAAATCCAGGGCTCCCAGCTTGCGCAGGAAACCTCCCACCCCCCACACCCAGTGCGCGACCGGATTGTACACCAACGTCGCCCAGAGCAGGATGAACAGGCAAAACGCGCTGAAGCGTAACCGCTCGGCGAACGCGCCTATGATCAGCGCTGGCGTTATGATGGCGACCTTCAACTGAAACGCCATGAATGCAGTGTGCGGAATGGTCGCCGCGTAGTCCGGGTTCGCGTCAGCGCCCACAGTCCTCAAAAAGGCCCACTTGAAATTGCCTATGACGCCGCCCAAGTCAGGCCCGAATGACAAGCTGTAACCAATCAGAATCCACTGCAGTGTCACGACGCACATAGCCATGAAGCACTGCATCAGAATAGAGAGTACGTTCTTGCGCCGGACCAGTCCTCCATAGAAGAAAGCCAGGCCTGGCGTCATCAGCAAAACCAACCCGGCACTAGCAAGCACCCAAGCCGTGTCTCCAGTATCCAGGCCGGACGCCGCCGCCGTTGCCGCGGCAGTTTCCTGTGCCAGAGCCGATATCGAGCCAGCGGTCATCGACAGCAATAGGGCCAGGAACGCGGCCAATCGTGGCGTGAGCCAATCCGTCTTCATGTTTGTTCGCAGCTCAAGGTCGCGCGATGCGCGATCAGGAGGGCTGGTTGCAGCAGGCGTGCCAACGGGGAGTTACACTGACTTAATCACGTAAGATGGATTGATTACCAAAGGCTTATGTGATCGAGCGCGGGGCGAAGTTACCGCTCTTGCGTCGGTTGAATGATACAATAATGTATGGACTAGGGCGAGCACCTACAATTACGTAGCGTACTTCTTTGGATCAATCTTGTACTTGTGGACCTTGTACACCAGGATGCGCTGAGTAGTACTCAGGGCGCGCGAGGCCGCCGCCATGTTGCCACGCGAGCTCTTGAGCGCGTCCCGGATCAGGTCGCGCTCGTAGGCGTTGACCAAGCCGGCGAGGTCACCCTTGGCCCCAGTTCCGGTTGCCTCCGCGGTTTGCAGTGTGGGAGGGAGATTATGTGAATGGATGACGTCGCCTCCCGCCACAAGCACGGCGCGTTCGATGCAGTTCTCCAGTTCCCGCACGTTGCCGGGCCAGTGGTAACTCATCAACATATCGATCGCCGCGCTGGAAATGCGGCGGATGTTCTTGTTGTTCTCCTTGGCGTATTTCCCAAGAAAGTGCTCGGCCAAGAGCATGACGTCGGCCCTTCGCGAGCGCAACGGCGGGACGAAAATTGGAAAGACGTGCATTCGGTAGAAGAGGTCTTCGCGGAACCGGCCCGCGGACACGAGCTCTTGGAGGTTCTTGTTGGTCGCGACAATCAGACGCACGTTGACTTTGATTGTCTTCGTGCCGCCAACGCGCTCGAACTCGCGTTCCTGCAGCACCCGCAGCAGTTTGATTTGAATCGAGGCTGGCAAGTCGCCAATCTCGTCCAGGAAGAGCGTTCCACTGTCGGCCAACTCAAAGCGACCCTTGCGATCCACCGTGGCGCCTGTGAAAGCCCCTTTTTCATGCCCGAAGAGTTCGCTCTCGATTATCGACTCAGGAAGGGCGGCGCAATGGGCCTTGATGAAGGGCTTGTCGGCGCGGTCGCTGTTGTAGTGAATGGCATGTGCGACAAGCTCCTTGCCGGTGCCGGTCTCGCCTTGGATGAGCACGGTGGCGGCGCTTTTGGACACTTGCGCGATCTGGTCGTAGACCGTCTGTATTTCATGAGACTTGCCGATAATGTTGGCGGGGCGGAAGCGGTCGCGGAGTTCGGCGCGCAGGCGCTGGTTCTCTTTTTCGAGTCGTTCCTTCTCTTCCTGGGCTGACCGGCGCATCCTGACGGCCTGGGCGATGAGCGAGGCAATGATGGTGAGCAATCGGACGTCCTCGTCGAGATCAGCCGTGGGGTCGTAGTGCTTGTCGGCGCTGAGCGCTCCGGCCACCTCATTCCCGACTTTGATCGGGACGCAGATGAACGAGGTGTCGGCTTTCTTTCCCCTGCGTGTGCGGTCGAGAAAGAGCTTTGACTCGCTGGTTCTGGGGACGACGGCCGGATGGCCCGTGAGCACGACTTTGCCGGTCACGCCTTCGCCCAGGTGGTATCTGCCTAGCCGGCGCTGCTCGGGCGAAAGGCCGTGGGCGGCCTCGATGATGATGTCATTGGTTCGGCGGTTGAGCAGGGTCAGAGTGGCGTACTGCATCCCCATGTGTCGGGCGAGGGCTTCGAGAATCGGGCTGACGACGTCGCGAAGTTCCAAACTTTGTTCCAGCAAGCGACTGATCTCGTATAGCAGTGTTAGTTCTCCGAAGTCCTGTTTCCGTTGGGCGGTCTTTTGCGCGTGGCTCATATGTGTGTTCGCGGCCAGGGGTCACATCTAAACATTCGACATTTGCATTTGTCGCGGTGAAAGGGATTGTTTCTTCGGTTGTGTAGGCTTCCGCGAGACGGGCTGCGCCGCGAGAGCGTGGCCGGGGATAGGCGCGAAGATGCCATCGCGCCCGTTGGTTCGCTTTGGGTCTGTCCCGAACCGGCGTTAGGGCTGGCTACTTGATGAACAGCATTTCCTGATAAGTAGGCAGCGGCCATTGCTCGTCTGACACGATCTGCTCGACGGCGTCGGCGACCGAGCGCACTGCTTGCATGGCAGGTATGATTGTCTTGAGCGCGTGGCGGGCGTGGTCGAGCGTGCCGCCTTTGGCCTCGTGGTTGATGGCCGATTCGAGTTGGTCCATGGCCGGCTGAAGTGTGCTCAGCAATCCGGTCAGTTTGTCAAGCACGGTGGTGCAGTGTTCCTTGCCCAGAGACTTGAGCGTCAGAGAAGTGGAGGCCAGTCGTGACTGGTAATCCACGGCTGATGGAAAAACCATGGTTCTGGCGATTCGGAGTGTGAGGCGACTTTCGATGCCGATTTCCTTGACGTAACGTTCGAGGTAGATTTCGTTACGACTTTTGAACTCTCGCTTGGAGAGAACGCCAAATTTCTCCATCAGCGCCGCGTTCTGGTCCGTGTCCATGGCGGCGATTGCGTCCACGGTGTTGCGGGAGTTCGGCAGGCCGCGTCTTTGGGCTTCGGCGTGCCAATCAGGTTTGTAATTGTCGCCATTGAAGATGATGGCTCCATGTTTCCTGATAATCAGCTGAACGACGTCCTGCACGGCATTGTTCAACTTCATGGCGCCACCTTTGGTTCTGGACTCCAGCTCGGTCGCGATGAAGTCAAGCGACTCGGCCATGATGGTGTTGAGAATGATCAATGGGCCGGCGACCGACTGGTTTGAACCCACGGCGCGGAACTCGAACTTGCTTCCGGTGAAGGCAAACGGGCTTGTGCGGTTGCGGTCGCCGGCGTCTTTGGGGAGTGGCGGCAGGGTGTCGACGCCGACGGTGAGCAGGCTGGGCTGTTTCGACTTCTTTGGGCTACCCTGGGCAATCTGTTCGAAGATGTCGGTGAGTTGCTCGCCGAGGAACACTGAGATGATGGCTGGGGGGGCCTCGTTGGCGCCAAGGCGGTGGTCGTTTCCGGCGTGGGCGACGGAGCCGCGGAGTAGATCGGGGTGTTTGTGGACGGCGCGGATCGCCGCGGAGCAGAAGACCAGGAACTGAGCGTTCTCGTGCGGAGTGTCGCCGGGGGAGAGGAGGTTCATGTCATTGGTACCGAGCGACCAATTGAGGTGCTTTCCCGATCCGTTGATTCCAGCGAAAGGTTTTTCGTGGAGGAGGCATGTCATGCCGTACTTCTGTGCGACGCGCTGGAGCATGAGCATTGTCAGGTACTGGTGATCGGTGGCCAAGTTCGCGTTTTCAAACACTGGGGCGATTTCGTATTGGCCGGGTGCGACCTCGTTGTGGCGGGTCTTGACCGGCACGCCCAATTTGTAGAGCTCGCGCTCTGTTTCCAGCATGCATGCGAGCACGCGGTCGGGGATGGCTCCGAAGTATTGGTCTTCCAACTCTTGGCCCTTGGGCGGCCTGGCGCCGAAGAGCGTGCGACCGGTGTTGATCAAGTCCGGCCGAGCGAAGAAGAAATTGCGGTCGATCAGGAAGTACTCCTGCTCGCAACCCGCTGTCGAGTGAACAAGCCCAGGGTTCTTATGGCCAAAGAGGGCCAGGATGCGCTGGGCTTGGGTGTTGAGGGCCTGCATGGAGCGGAGCAACGGAGTCTTTTTGTCCAGAGCCTCGCCTGTCCAGGAACAGAATGCTGTCGGGATACAGAGTGTTGTGCCGTTTGGATTTTCCAGGATGTAAGCTGGGCTGGTGACATCCCACGCTGTGTAGCCGCGCGCCTCGAAGGTCGCCCGGATACCGCCGGAGGGGAAACTTGACGCGTCGGGCTCGCCTTGGATCAACTGTTTGCCGGAGAACGCAGCGATCACCTCGCCCTTGCCGTCGGGGTCCAGAAAACTGTCATGCTTTTCCGCCGTAAGTCCCGTGAGCGGGTAGAACACATGGGCATAATGGGTCGCGCCTTTCTCTATTGCCCACTCCCGCATGGCAGCCGCGACAACGTCGGCCACCGAGGTATCGAGCTTCTCGCCTTGCTCGATCGTGCGGCGCAGTGCTTTATACTCCCTTTCGGGCAGCCTTTGTCGCATGACCGAGTCACAGAAGACGTTAGCGCAAAACAGGTCCTTTGACGGCGTCTTCGAGAAATCGAGCGGCTTTTCCGTCGGCCGGTAGTTGGTGACAGCCTTTATGGCGTTGTGTCGCGCGATATGCATTGCACTTGTCTTTCTAATTACTGTTTCATTCTGGAGCGTAGCATCTGGGACGGCTCGCGACTAGACACTCGCCGAGTTCCGCCGATCCTGTCATCGACAGTCTGGCATGGCTCACTTTATCCGTAAGATGTCACTGCCATTCGCGAGCCGGCTCCGCGCCATGAGATTCAACGGCTGGCAAGCAGCAGTCGTGCCAGAATCTGGCGAGCATGGCCAGCGCCAAGTTGCAAGTGGCTGAGTACTAATAGTATACAAGAAGGGCGCCGCGTTCGGCAGGTGAGTGTTGCTTATTGTTCAAAACTACAAAAATGTATGCCATTAGTCGACATTGCACAACTATGTGCTCTCGGCGGATGCCGATCGTCCTACTCAGTCTTCTGGCCATTGGTCTTGGCCGGCGCGGTCGTTCTTTCCTGAGGCTCAAACACGAGCGCGGCGGAGTTGATGCAATACCGCAGTCCAGTCGGGCGCGGGCCGTCCGGGAAGACGTGTCCAAGGTGGCCGCCACATCTGGAACAAAGCACTTCCGTCCGAACCATTCCGAGGCTGCGATCCTCCTGAGATGCGACTACGTTCGTGGAGGCGGGCTTATAGAAGCTTGGCCAGCCACAGCAAGAATCGAATTTCGATTCAGAAACAAAAAGCTCCAAACCACACCCGGCGCAACGGTACCGGCCGCTTTCGCGGTGACGCCAGTAACGCCCCGCGAATGCGGGCTCGGTGCCTTTTCGACGCAGGATGAAATACTGCTGAGGCGTGAGTTGATTTTTCCATTCCTGGTCGGTCTTCTCCACTTTATTTGTCATAGGCGAGAGAGTCTGGCGGGCGGGGTCCACGACAGCCGCGTACGGGCGTGCCCGTGCGGGCGCTGTGCTTTGCGGTTGCTGGCCGCCATGAACGGTGGCAGCCAACACCAGGATCACAGAGTTTAGAATTGCATTCTTCATCGCACAGGCGGGGCCATTCTTACGCCGTGTGGCGCCGGCCCTCGCGGACGCAGAATAGCCTCTGCCGCGCGAGATGCAACCAGCCGGCTCGATCTCGGGTGCGGTGCTTCTGGTTGGCATTTCAAGCTTTTGGATTGACGGAGGTCACGAGGGCTATGTCAGTTGAACTGGGCGCTGGCGCATGGGACTGTCCCCGGTCTGCTCTCTTGCAGTTGCGGGTCAAGCCCAGCTTGCGCGATTTGTCCGTTTGCATCACACTCGCAACAGGTACGGAGTGATGATGCGCGCAACGCAGCCAACTGTTTTCAGGAGGGCATTCTGCGCGCTCATGCTTGTTCTCCCGCTGGCGCTGGCTTCCGAAGCTATGCCGGCGGGACGTTCGGGGGAGGATTCATTGCGACGGAGTTGGTCGCGGGAACATGGTCTCCCCGACAACGGTGTCAACACTGTACTGCAAGGCCTTGACGGATACCTGTGGGTAGCCACCCAGCGCGGTCTGGCCCGCTTCGACGGTCAGCAGTTCGTTGTCTGGGATACGGCCAATACGCCCGCAATGGGAAACGACTTCTGCACGCGCCTGGCTGAGGACTCCGAAGGCAACCTCTGGATCGGGACTCGCGACGGTCTGTTGCGGAAGGATCGCGCCTCGTTCGTTCGGTTCACGGCCAACGAGGGCCTCGCGGACTCCTTCATTGTTGCCCTTTGCCCAAGCAAGTTGGGCGGCGTCTGGGTAGGTTCCAAGGAGGGTCTGAACCGCGTCCATGGCGACAAGGTCCTGAAATATGCCGAAGCCACTCTTACCAAGCAGCGGGTGTGGAGCCTTTGCGAAGACGGCGCGGGCATTCTCTGGGCCAGGTTCGGCGGGCAGTTGCTCCGATTTGATACGCGCACTGGCGCGGCTGAGAGGTTGCCGTGCCCGGACGGGATCTCCATGGAGTGCTTCGCCGCGATCCAATCCGACGGCCAACCGGGTTGTTGGGCGGCTGTCAGCTACGGCTTTTCCTCCACCACCGAGCTCTTCCATTTCACCCAAGCGGGCTGGCAATCCCGCTCCGCGCCATTGACGCTTGAATTGCGCCTCCAACACGACTTCCAACCCTTGGCCCTATATCGTGCCAGACTAGGTTCTGATGTCGCCGGATTCCCAGCTGTCCCTGGGGACCTTGCCTACTTCCGCGACGGCGACACCGCCTGGTGGCTGCTCCCACAACGGTCTTCGTCACGCATCGTACGCTGTATTGCCGAGGACCGGGAGAACAACCTCTGACTAGGCCACGAATCCGATGGCCTCACCCAGTGGCGACAGAGGCGTGTCGAGACTCTCAGCTCCAACGAAGGCCTTGTGCACGACAACGTCTGGACCCTCTGCGAGACCGATGACGGCGCTGTCTAGATCGGCACTGACGGCGGCATCAGCAAATTCAAAAACGGCGCGTGCGAGAGCCTGACTCAAACGAACGGTTTGTCGCGCAACGAAGTCCGCGCCATCGCGGAACACCCCACGGGCACAATCTGGGTGGGTACGCTGAACGGACTGGACACTATTTGCGACGGCAAGATAACACACTACCGGTTTCCGGGAGAGTGGTATGAGACAAAGATAAGAGCGCTGTTGCCGACCCGCGAAGGCGACCTCTGGGTCGGCACAGTGCAAGGAGTGGCGCGCATGCGGGACGGTCAACGCGTCAACTACGTGTCCGCCCAGCGCTGGGGCGGCCAGGAAGTGCGGGCGTTGTTCGAGGACCGGACTGGCCGCATCTGGATCGGCACAGGCGGCGCCGGACTTTGGTGCCTGCAAAACGAACGACTCTCGGCTCTGACCACGACTGACGGCCTCTCAAGCGACTTCGTCTGGGCCCTGCACGAGGACGCCGATGGCGTTCTCTGGATCGGCACGCAGAGGGGCCTGAACCGGCTTGAGAACAAACGGGTGACCGCGTTCACCGCAACGCAGGGCGTTCCGGAAACCGTCGTCAACTGCATCGTCGAAGATGACCTGGGCTGCCTGTGGATCGGTCACGACCGCGGCATCCGCCGGATGCGCAGGCAGGACCTAAATGACGTGGCCGCCGGCACCGCCCAGTCGGTGGTTTGCGCGAACTACGACGAACATGACGGCTTGCTCAGCGTCGAAATCAACGGGCAGAAAAGCCAACCCTCCGCGATCAAAACCCGCGATGGGCGGCTCTGGTTCGCCACCACAAAGGGCGTGGCGATATTCGATCCGCCACACCTCCCCGACACCACAAACGCGCTCCAGGTGGTCATCGAACAAATCCGCGCCAACGGCCAGATCGTCTTCGAGAACGGGCCAGAAGGCGCTTCTTCGACAAACACAAGCTCGCGCTTCGACGTTGGCAACATGTCTTTCCACTTGCCTCCGGGCGGTGCGGATGTGCTCGATGTGAGCTACACCGCCTGCGTATTCGTCGGACCGGACAAGGTCCAGTTCAAACACCGTCTGGGCGGCGTGGATCGGGATTGGATAGATGCCGGCCCGCGACGGCGCGCGACATACCTGAACCTGCGTCCTGGACACTACCGCTTCGAGGTCATCGCCGCCGACAAGTACGGCGCCCGCAGCGCTGTTCTAACCGGATTTGCTTTCTGGCTGGCGCCGCATTTCTGGCAGACAACATGGTTCTATTCTGTCGGCCTCCTGGGCCTGGCCGGCGCCGTCTGCGGGGTTTATCGATGGCGGGTCGCCGAACTGCGGAAGCATCAGAAGTTGGAACGCGAATCCGCTCTGCTGCGCGAGCGCGAGCGCCTGGCCAAGGACTTGCACGACGGTTTGGGCGGCAGCCTCACCCGGTTGACGCTCCTTGCCGATTTGGCGGATGACGTCGCGCCCGACGCGCCGGACCTGCAATCGAGATTCCAGAAAGTCTCCCGCTCAACACGCGAAGCCCTCCACGCGGTCCGCGACATCATCTGGTCTGCCCAGCCGGTCTACGACACGCTCGAAAGCCTGGCCTTGCGGCTCTGCGATTACGCCGAGCACCTGTGCGGAACAGGAGAAATCCGGTGCCGTTTGCATCTACCGACGCCATTGCCCGCGCGCTGGCTCAGTCAGGATCACCGTCGCGAAGTCCTATTTGCCGCCAAAGAGGCTCTCCACAACGTGGTCAAACATTCCGCTGCGAGCGAACTCCGTGTTCGGGTTGAAGTCGATGGCGCCGGGTTCACCATCGAGATCGCGGACAATGGCCGCGGCTTCACGGCTCCGCCTCCGACCTCCGACCTCCGGCCTCCGGCCTCTGGGCTGGCCGTCCACGGCCTTCGGACAATGCGCGAGCGAATCGAGGGCCTGGGCGGACGATTCAGTATCGACAGCCAGCCCGGACGCGGCACTACTGTCCGCCTGTGGGTGCCGCTGGAAACGCCGCCTGCCAAATGATCACACGCGTCACCATCGTGGAAGATGACAACTCGTTGCGCGAGGGCCTGGCGATGCTGCTGAAAGGCAGCCCCGGCTTCGCGTGCGCCGGCAACCACCCCACCGCCGAGCAGGCGCTCAAGGCGCTCCGCTTCGAAAACCCGGACGTGCTGCTGCTGGACCTGGAACTCCCGCGCATGAGCGGTGAGGACGTCATCCGCCAAGTCGGCGCCCGCTGGCCCAGTATTCGCATACTCGTCCTCACCGTTCACGACGAACCGCGCCGGATTTTTAGCGCGCTCGAGGCCGGCGCCAGCGGCTACCTCGTGAAGCCGGTTCCGCCCGCCAGACTGCTGGATGCCATTTCAGAAGTCATGGCCGGCGGCGCCCCCATGTCCAGTGCCATCGCAAGACTCGTCATCGCCACCTTCCGCGAACGCGGCAAACACAAGCACGAGCTTGAGGAATTGACCGCCCGCGAGGCGGAAATCCTGGCGCTCCTAGCCAAGGGCCATCGCTACCAGGAAATCGCCGCCGAACTCGACATCGCCCTCCGCACGGTCGGCTCCCACGTCCATAACATCTACGAGAAACTCCACGTCCGCTCCCGGACGGAAGCGGCCGCCAGGTATTTCGAGTCACATCCGCAAGTAGAGTAAACGCTATAGATTCCGTTTCTTGCCCCGCGGAGTCGCGCCCGAAATCGAGGTTTCGCCCGATACCAACTGTCTTGCCGTCCACATAGCCTTTTCCCCGTCGCTCGGCCAATAACCGAACCGGCGTCGCGAGCGGCGCCAGGGGCAACGAGCCGGAGCGGGGCTGGCCGATGCAGAGTTGACGGAAAACACGCTATGAAAACGGCCCACTAGTGTCCGGTTTAATTTGAATGAAAGTTGATATTCCCTCGGTAGATCAGGCTTGAGATGCCGGTCATGGTACTTTTCGATTTCAATTTTGACAGGCCGTTTCGCACGGTTCTTGGCCGCGTT
>JAXDCU010000514.1:0-16789 GCA_034677645.1 Verrucomicrobiia bacterium | reverse complement strand
GCGAGAGGCATCAAACCGATAATTGGCTGTGAGGTGTACGTGGCGCCGGGGAGCCGACACGAGCGGCGCGCCGCTACTGGTGGCCGCGATGCGTACCATCATCTGGTGCTGTTAGCCGGCGACGAGGCCGGCTACGGGAACTTGGTGAGGCTTGTCACGATGGCGCACTTGGAAGGTTTCTATTACAAACCGCGGATCGACAAGGAGCTGCTCGCCGAGAATAAACGCGGGCTGATTGGCTTGTCCGCATGTCTGGCTGGGGAGATTCCAGAGTTGATCGTCAACGACCAATTGTCTCGCGCCCGCGATGCGATCGATTGGTACCGTCAGACGCTCGGGGCGGACAACTTCTACCTCGAGCTTCAGAATCACGGCATCGCCGAAGAAGCGAAGGTCAACCGACAGTTAATCGAGTGGTCGCGGGAGTTCGGGCTGAAACTCGTGGCGACGAACGACGTGCATTACTTGAAACGCGAACACTGGCACGCGCACGACATTCTGATGTGCATCGGCACGCAGACGAACATCAACGACGAGAAGCGTCTCCAGTATGAGCGTGAGCAGTTTCACTTGCGGTCGGCGCGCGAAATGGAATCCGCGTTCGCGGAAGTGCCCGAGGCGATCAAGAACACGCTCGAAGTCGCTGAGCGATGCAATGTGGAGATTGAACTGGGCAAACTCCATTATCCCGCTTTCGACCCGCCTCCGGGGAAGACTCGGGAGAGCTACCTCCGGGAGCTGGTTGCCGAGGGTTTGGTCAAGCGCTACGGCATCAGCGCGCTGGCGGAGGAACGTCTGTTCCGAGTCAAGGCGGTTGCCGATGCGCGCGGCCTGCCCACGTACACGTATCACGAGGCTCCTGGCGGCGCCAAAGACGAAGCGAAACAGGACTTAGCCGATCCCGCCACCGCGGCTGCCGTGAGCGCGTTGATGGACCGGGTCGAGATTGAGCTTGGAACCATCACGGACACAGGTTTTACAAGCTACTTTCTGATAGTGGGCGACTTCGTCCGGTACGGCCGCGACCGTGGCATTTCTTGCGTGGCAAGGGGGTCGGCAGCGGGCTCGATCGTCGCTTATCTGTTGGGCATTTCGAATGTGGACCCGATCCGGCACGGCTTGCTCTTCGAGCGTTTTCTTAACAGGGAAAGAGTGAACCCGCCCGACATCGACATCGACTTCGCGGATGATCGCCGGGCGGAAGTGATCGAGTATGTGCGCCAGAAGTACGGCCCGGAGTCCGTGGCGCAGATCGTCACTTTCGGCACGCTCGGCGTTAAGTCGGTGATTCGCGACGTGGCGCGGGCCATGGGCCTGGCCTACGGGGACGGCGACCGACTGGCGCGGATGGTGCCTAACGAACTTAACATGACGCTCGAAAAGGCCCTCAAACAGTCGCCCGATCTCAAGCAGGCCTACACAACCGAGGCGGTCACGAAAGAGTTGATGGACGCGGCTTTTGTCCTGGAGGACCTGGCGCGCAATGCGTCCGTCCACGCCGCTGGCGTGGTGATCGGCGACCAACCGCTGATCAATGTATTGCCACTCAAGAAGGACGAGGGTGGCATGATAGTCACCCAGTACGCCATGGGCGCCGTGAGCGAGCTGGGCCTGCTGAAAATGGATTTCTTGGGCCTCAAAACCCTCACGGTCATACGCAACACATGCGAAATGGTGCGCCAGACACGGGGCGTCGATGTGCGGACTGATCAACTGCCTGTGGATGACGCGCGGACCTATGAGTTGCTCAACAAGGCCAACACGCTCGGCGTTTTCCAACTGGAATCAGGCGGCATGCGGGACTTGTGCCGGAAGTTCGTCATCAGCTCGATCGAGCACATCGCCGCGCTCATAGCCCTCTACCGTCCGGGGCCCATGGAGTTGATCCCGGATTTCATCCGGCGACGCCATGGCGAGATGAAGATCGAGTACGAACACCCGCTCCTGGAACCGATCTGCCGCGAGACATACGGAGTAATGGTCTACCAGGAGCAGGTGATGCAGGCGGCGCAGGTGCTCGCCGGCTTCTCCCTGGGCCGCGCCGACGTGCTGCGCCACGCCATGGGCAAGAAGATCATGGATGAGATGAAAAGGCAGCGGCAGGCTTTTGTCGCCGGCTGCGCGCAAGTCAACCGGATACCGAGCGCCAAGGCCAACCAGATATTCGATCTGCTCGAAAAATTCGCCGGGTACGGCTTCAACAAATCACACGCCGCCGCCTACGCCGTCGTGGCTTACCAAACCGCTTACCTGAAGGCCAACTACCCGGTAGAGTTCTATTGCGCGATCATGACAAACGACATGGCCGACACCGACAAACTGGGCGAGTACATTGCCGAGGCGCGCGAAGCCGGTCTGGATGTGTTGCCGCCCGACGTAAACGAAAGCGATATCGGATTCACGCCAGCGCGCCACGGCAAAGGCATCAGGTTCGGCCTCGTCGCGATCAAAGGAGTGGGTGAGGTGGCAGCAAGGAACATTCTTGAAGCGCGACGCGAAGGAGGAAAGTTCAAGTCGCTTCCTGAGATGTGCAACCGGATCGATACCCGCACGGTCAACCGGCGCGTGCTCGAAGCGCTTATCAAGTCGGGGGCATGCGACGCTTTCGGAGCGACGCGCGCTTCACTCTGTGCATCGGTGGAGGGCACATTGAACAGAGCGTCCAAGCTGGCCCAGGATCGCGCCCGTGGCCAGACATCGCTTCCCGGTTTGTTGGAGGAAGACACGGGGACGCTGGCCAGAACGGAGTCAGCTCTGCCCGAATGGCCGCAGAGCGAATTGCTTGCGGCTGAAAAGGAACTGCTCGGGTTCTTTGTCACGGGCCACCCGTTGACACCGCATTTGCCGGTGCTGGAGCGGTATGCTCTTTGCACGGCCAAGGACTTCGCGAACTTGCCGGGACGCACCATGACGCGGCTGGGTGGGTTGGTGACGGCTCTCCAAACCGGCGTGTCCAAAAAAACAAAAAAACCATATGCGGTGGCAACGATCGAAGACCTGACTGGCTCGATTCAGGTGGTTTGTTTCGGCGACAACTACGAGAAATGCCTGCCTTTGTTGACTCCGAAGCGGGCGGTGATGGTCGTGGGAGAAGTGGGCACTGGCGAGGATAAACCCAAACTGTTTCCGCAAGAAATCGTGCCGATCGAGGAAGTGCCCCAACGCTTCACTAGCCAGGTGCATTTGCATCTCCATATGGCCCACCTCGACAAAACACGGCTCGAAGCAATCCGCGAGATAGCCGTGAAGCACAAGGGTAGGTGCCCGCTCTTCCTTTGCCTGGTGCAGCCAACCGGCGCGATGGTCTATATCGAGACCCATGACCACTATCGGGTGAAGCCATCAGTCGAACTCGAACATGATGCCAATACTCGGTTCGGCGAAGGCACATACCACGTGAAAGTTGAAACGTCGCTGCCACCTCGCGCTGCCCGCCGTAGGGAACGAGCCGTTGAATCCGGGAACGGAGGTTGAAAGAGGAAGTGAGTGCTGGAATCGGTTATCGGTTATCGGTTTGTGGTTATCGCTCATTGGGAGTCAGATGACAGTGGATTGTCGGGTATTTGAACGCGCGAGGACGGCACGCGCTGGAGTCTGACCAACCGTCGCTTGAAAAGGCGTGCGTTGGACCGCATTTGAACTAGAGTTCATGAACGTGATTTCACGGGTCAAGTCGGAGGAGCTATTTGGCGAGGCGCTGCGGTATCTGCCTGGCGGCGTCAATTCGCCCGTGCGCTCCTTTCGGGCCGTGGGCGGTCAGCCTTTCTTTGTCGATCGCGCTCGAGGCTCGCGCCTTTGGGACATCGACGGCAACGAATACATCGACTACGTCTGCACGTGGGGCCCAGCCATCCACGGTCACGCGCATCCGCTGATCGTCAAGGCAGTCCAGGACGCGGCGGCGCTTGGCACAAGTTTCGGCATTCCAAATCCGCTCGAGGTGAAGCTGGCGCGTCTTGTGTGCGAGGCGTTCCCGAGCATTGAAATGGTCCGGTTCTGCAATTCAGGCACTGAGGCTTGCATGTCGGCCATACGCCTCGCGCGCGGTTTCACCGGACGCGACATGATAATCAAATTCGACGGCTGTTACCATGGACACGCCGATTCGCTGCTTGTGAAGGCTGGATCGGGAGCGCTCACTTTCGGACAGCCTGACAGCGCGGGCGTGCCGGCGGCTTTCGCTCAACACACAATTGTACTGCCCTTCAATCACGAGGGCGCGGTGCGTTCGGCGTTCATGGCAAACAGCGATGGCGTGGCGGCGATCATCGTCGAGCCAGTGCCGGGCAACGCAGGCGTGTATCTGCCGCGTGCGGGTTATTTGGAGTTCCTAAGGACAATCACTGAGCGGGAAGGAACGCTCTTGATCTTCGACGAGGTGATGACTGGGTTCCGCGTGGCGCGCGGGGGCGCGCAGGAGCTTTTCGGCGTGCGTCCCGACCTGACGTGCTTGGGGAAAATCATAGGGGGCGGCTTGCCGGTGGGCGCCTTTGGTGGGCGGCGCGACATCATGGACCGGCTCGCGCCCAATGGGTCGGTCTATCAGGCTGGAACGCTGAGCGGAAATCCGCTGGCGATGGCGGCGGGGATTGCGGCGATCGAGTTGCTGAATGAACGCGAGCCTTACGCGCGACTCGAGGCGCTAGGCAACCGACTCGAATCA
The DNA here is from genome assembly GCA_034677645.1 of Verrucomicrobiia bacterium. Taxonomy (GTDB): domain Bacteria; phylum Verrucomicrobiota; class Verrucomicrobiia; order Limisphaerales; family J093; genus JAAYVR01. Next base: position 12,126 of record JAXDCU010000514.1, on the reverse strand, counting down.
GGCCTTCGGCAGGCAGCCGCCGAGGCGCATGTGCCGGTTCAGTTCAACCGTTGCGGCTCGATGTTCTGTGCTTTCTTCGCGACCGAGCCGGTGCAGCACCTGGCACACGCGCTGCGAAGCGATCGGGACCGGTTCGCCAGGTTTTTTCACGGAATGCTCGAAGCTGGTGTTTACATTGCCCCTTCGCAGTTCGAAGCGGGCTTCATTTCCACCGCGCATAGCGAGGAGGACATCGATCGGACAGTCGCGGCCGCGGCGGAAGCACTGGGTGACATTGCCAGAGAGTAGACGCGGCTCCGCGCCAGTAAGTTTAAGTATATCCGCATATGCGAGTTCTTGGGCTGGATCATGGAACCAAACGCGTAGGTGTAGCTATCAGTGACGAACTGCAAGTGATTGCTCAGCCCGTCGAGCACCTGATGGCTGAGCCAGCCCCTCGGCTTATCAGTCGGATCAAGGAGCTGGTCGCCGAGCGCGGGGTCGGCATGGTGCTGGTCGGCATGCCGCGAAACATGGACGGCACATATGGTCCCGCCGCCGAGAAAGCGCAGGAATTCGTGACGTTGCTACAGAGTGAGCTCCCGGTGCCCGTCAAGACCTGGGACGAACGACTCACATCGGCGCAGGCCAACCGACTCATGATCGAAGCCGATGTGCGGCGGCGGAAACGGAAAGAACGTGTGGACCAGACAGCAGCGGCTATTCTGCTCCAGAGCTACCTGGATGCCCACGGCGGGGGCTGACATGGTGTTGACTTGTTGTCCCGCCTTTAGCCGCGGTTATTCAGTCAGGCAACCGTGAATGGACATGGCTAAAGCCGGCACGATAGACGGCAGGTCCATGGACTGTCTGGATGACAGAGTCTTTGTTACCCATGGACACCATGATTTTGGAGGGAAGCACTCTGTCGCTGCCGAAACGTCCGGAGGGAACCGCTCCGTCGGTTCCCGAATGTCAGGGCATTGACAGAGCAATGCCCTCCGGTTGCCCGGTTCATGGAGAGCAAATGGGCGCAAACAAACATCGGACTGCTGATCAGAAAGCCGGACACGTCCGGCTGCGCTTGACGATTGCTTACGACGGCACGGCGTACTCCGGTTGGCAGGTGCAGAAGACTGGCACGGGCGTCCAGGAGAAAGTCGAGGCGGCTCTGGCCAGACTCTTCAGATCGAAACCGCGTCTGCACAGCTCCAGCCGGACTGACACGGGAGTGCACGCGATGGGGCTGGTGGCGCACTTCGATATTCCGCGGGCGGAGTGGCGCATGCCTATTCGGAAGCTTGCGCTGGCGTTGAATGCCTGGTTGCCCCAGGACATTCGAGTGCTGGCCGCTCAGCTTGGGCGTCCTGGCTTCCACGCACGGTTCAGCGCGACGAGCAAGCAGTACCGTTATCTGATTTGGAATCACTCCGCCATGAACCCGCTTCTCCTGTGTCGCGCCTGGCACGTGCCTAGGCCGCTCGATCTCCGGGCGATGCGCATCGCCGCGAGACAGTTCGTTGGCAAACATGACTTCAGCGCATTCAGCGCCAATCCAGGTTATAAGAGAATCTCCACCGTCCGCACTCTAACTCGATGTGACGTACACAAGAGCGGCAAGCTCCTGACCGTGGCGATCGAGGGCGACGGTTTTCTGTACAAGATGTGCCGCGGCATCGTTGGTACGCTGGTTCAAATTGGACTGGCCCAGTTCAAACCCGACGAGGTAAACCTAATCTTCAAGAGCCGAAACCGACGCGAATCGGGCATGACGGCGCCCGCGAATGGGCTTGTGCTTTGGAACGTCCGTTATGGTAAGTCTCCTTGTTTCCGTGAACATGCTCCGTGACCTGCCATTACTGCCATCGAATCCCGCCGGTAGTGCGAGCGGCGAACGCCGGTTAGCCGCGACGTTCTGAGTGTGCATGGCAAGATCAACCGCAAGCTCCGAGAGCGCAGGTCTGCACGTGGTGCTGCTTGAGCCCGAGATACCGCCAAACACAGGCAACGTTGCTCGGTTGTGCGCGGCGACGAGGGCCGTGCTGCATTTGATTGAGCCATTCGGATTCAGACTTGACGACGCAGCACTGAAGCGGGCTGGCATGGACTATTGGGAGCACGTCACATCGCATCGCTGGCCCGACTGGGTGGCATTTCGAAAGGCGCAACCCGAAGAGGCGCGTTTCTGGTTCATAGAAACCGGTGGACCGGTCTTGTATACGGAAGTCTCATACCTCAGGGGCGACTACCTGGTTCTCGGGCGCGAGACGGCGGGGTTGCCGAAGACTCTCCTGCAAGCCAATCGCAGTCATTGGGTGCGCTTGCCAATGTTCAGCTCCACTACCCGCTCACTGAACCTGGCCAACTGTGCGGCCATTGTGCTGTTCGAGGCTCTGCGGCAGCTCGGATTCCCAAAGGAATGCTGAGTAAATCCAGTCTTTGGGTCGGAGGCAAGCCGACATGACTGGGTTCCTCGAATTCCGCTTGACCTCAATGCGACCAGCAGTGCAGCTTCCGCCTTCCTGTATAAGAAACGATTACCATATGCGCATGTCAACTGAGTCGAATAGCTGGATGCAGCAACAAGCTTCGCAAGCTCTCATCATTTCACTGATCCTCGTAGCCGGTCTCGCTACGACATCGATCGCCGAGACGAACAACCTGGATGGACCGGCTTATGTCCCCGGCACGCGGCCGCCGAAGCCCTGGACTGACAGCTATGCCGAGCGTGGCGATACGACACACACAGTCCCTTTCACGGTTGTGGCGGGACGGGGCGTGGGGGGCTCGCAAGCTCTCGAGGTACCAGACACCGGTTTGTTCGAGGGGTATGCCGTCTACCTGTTGCCTCAGCCTTTGACGTCCGCTGACGGGCCGCGGCGCATTTCGGTGAAGTACGATCCGCCGCAGCCTGCGCCGGACGGCTATATGAACTTCCTCACTTACGGCGGGGCCTGGATTGGGAACGGCTGGATGCAGATCGACACCGGCCATCGAGTTGGCATCCTCTTCAAGCTCGAAGATTGGGGATTCAAATCCTACAATGCGCCAGAAGACTTCAAGGTTTTTACCCCAGCGGGTCAGCTTGGCACATTCGTTCCAAGTGTCGGCGCCAATTACCATGAGCTGGTTTTCGAATTGAACGCAGCGTGGGACACGATGACCTTCACCGTCGTGACTCCTGGCGGCGCGAGTCTCTCAAACAGTTACGCTTGGGACGGCAGCCCCATTGACAAAGTCTGGCTTGGACCGGCCACAGACCAGTACGTCGGTCAGACTGCGGCTTACGACGATCTTGTTGTGGATTCGTCCAGTGCGCCAGCGCCGGAGATCGAGATTCAGCCAGCCTCCTTCGCGACCGTTAGCGCGGGCGGCAGGGCTGAATTCTCAGTGCAGGCCAAGGGAGGCGACGACCTGGAGTACCAGTGGCAGTTGAACGGCAATCCCATCGAAGGCGCCACGAGCGCGACTTACGTGATCCCCTCAGTCGATTCCTCGCATGTGGGCGAGTACAGGGTGGTTGTATCGAGCGGAGGCAAGAGCGTCACAAGCGATCCGAGCGTGCTGTCGCTCGTAGGCGTAAACACATGCGCGGTGGTTGTGCTCGAGGGGCCCGTTGGCGCCAAGTACCGCATCGACTACACTGACGACATCGAGGGCGCCAGTGGATGGCAGCTCTGGACCAATGTCACGCTCAGCGCAAGCCCGCAGGCTCTGGTGGATTTCGGATCGAATCACTCTCACAAGCGATTCTACCGCACCGAACCTCAACCCTGATATCGAGGGGAAACACCTGGAGTTCTGAGTCTCGTTACCTCGACTCCTACGGCGAGCTATTTGACCTTGAGCGTGAAGCTCTCGCTGTGGCTGTTGAATTCGGGCGCGTAAAGGCACTGGATTGACGCGATGCCGGTCTGATATTCGCCTCGGTGCTGGACGCGGGTAGAATACTCGAAGACGTAAGTGCCTTTTGGGAGGTAATCGATGAAGAAATGACTGGCCGTGTCGCGCGTTGACTCGTAGTAAGCAAGACCATCCTGATAACGATAGCCGGATCGGACATTCACCGGCTCAACGCCGCTCCCCCGTTGGTCTTTGAGGTGCACGTATTCGATGTCGCGGTCGACGACCAACTGAATCCTGACCACAAGCTCATCTCCCACCCCCACCGTGCCAACGACCGGGCTGAGCACCGGACCGCTTGATGTGTTGGCTTTTGTGAAGAGTGCTTTCTTCAGTTTCAAAGGCGTGCCCTGGTATCCAGTGACCTTGGCCTGATCCTCGAAGTACTGCCAGTGCACGCTGCCCCATGCAATGCCAGCATCCGTCTTGCGCACGGTTATCTGGCCCATCTCAGGCTTGACCTCAGACCCGGCCAGGCGCCGCTCGTAAAAGCCGGTGCCCGGCTCGACCGCGGAAGACCCCGGCGGCGCGGGGTGGCGAGGCTGCGCCGCGGGCGGAGTGAGGTTGAGGTTGCCCACGGACACCTCGACAAGGCGATCGCTTGCTAGCAAGTCGCGTCCGCGCAAGAGCAGTGCGTAGATTGCGTCCGCTGTGGCCTTAGTGGTCTTCCAGTCTTGTGTCTGCTTCTGCTTGAGCAACCAGACTTTGCATTCATCAACCGCGGCGGTGTCATTGGCGATCTCCGTGAAAGCCTCGATCATGAGCGCCTGTGTCTCAATCGGCGCCCGATACCACCACCAGCTCAGTTCGGTGTCTCTCCAGAACCGGCCCAGTTCGTCGTCCGTGACGGACCGTTCCTTGAGCGACCTGACGATAGCTTGGGCGGTTGTGGAGTCGCCGAACCTGTGGAGGGCCAGCGCCAGGTGTCCCTGCGACTGACGTTGATTCAACTCAAGCCAGTGCTTCTTCACCTGCGCGAGGAAGAACTCAATCGCCGGCTGTTGTGCCGTTTCAATGGGACGATCCTTAAGGAAGAAGCCGCGGCCATAGAGATAAAGGGCAATCGTGGGCGTGAGATGGTTTTCGTCCACCGTCTTGTCGCGCACGATCCTCTCGTGAACACCTGCCAGCCATTCGTCCAACCGTGGAATCGCGCGCAAGGCGGGCTCGACACTCACGTCGACGCCCAGTTGTCGGAGACGGCCAAATCCGGCGCAGATGTAGAGTGTGATGTAGTCGTTGCCGCGTCCGCCTGGGAACCAGGGCCATGCGCCGTCTGGCAACTGGGTTTGGCTCAGAGAGTCGAGCGCGCGGGCCAGCTCGCTATCGAGCCTGTTTTCGTCGAACAACACGCCGAGGTTTCGGCGGGCCTGCGTTTCGTTTTGGGCCTGTCGAAGCCAGGGCGATTCCTCGAGCGCGACGCTCTTGATCTCGCGATTCTTCTCCAATGGGCTCTCGAGAGCAGGCGTGTTTTTCCACAGATCGAACACGCGGCGGATTCTCGGGTCCGAGCGGGCGAGGAACCGAGCCAGTGCATTAGCGTAGAAGCGGTTGAACGTCTGCTCGCTGCATTCGTAGGGGAACTCCATCAAGTACGGCAAGCCCATCACCGCGTACCAAGCCGGGTTGGAAACCATTTGAACAGTGAGGCTCTGGTGTCGCAGCGTCGCCGACTGCGCGGAGGCCGCCAGTTTCTGAAATTCGAACTTGCGTGTGGCTGGGCCGCGCACGGGCAAGGGGAGCGATTCCGTGACGAGGATGCGACGGGCCAGAACCGGCAGCAGCGCTTCTTCGCCATCGGATAGTGTGTCAGTGGCAGCCACGGCCTTGTAGGACAACGCGGCGAGTCCATCCGGAACGCGCAAGCGCCACGCGACCGACCGCGATTCCTTGGCGGGCAGGTCGAAAGGCTTGTCGGGTTCTGAATTCTCGAGCGCGGCGTCGACGGGCTTTCCAGTCCAGGCGTCGGCGAACGTCAGACGCACCCTCCCTTGCTGGCGGCGATCGCTTTGGTTGGATACCTTGACGGTGAACTCGATCACATCGCCCTCGCGCAAGAACCGTGGCGGATTCGGCTGTACCATCAGGTCTTTGGCCGTCACAGCCTTGTCACTGAGCAAGCCGGCCCGCAACTCCCGATCGTGCGCGAAGCCGAGGAACCGCCACTCGGTCAGCGCCTCAGGCATTGTGAATGTGATGCGGACTTGGCCGTTGGTGTCCGAGACGAGGTGCGGGAAAAAGAAAGCGGTCTCGTTAAGACTCCTGCGCGAGGTGACACGGTCGAGGGCTGAGGCTGGTTTCGGTGCCGGCTCTTGGGCGGCGGTGTCGGACTCCGCATCGAGCAAGGCTGCGCCTTTGGCGACGGCGCCTCCGAGGCTGGCTGGTGCTTCAACCGTGCCGAGGGCCATTGCTGGGCTGGCCACGGCTTCCATCGCGAGTGCCCCGCCTTGGTCGGGCCGAGCCCCAACCGCGATAGGCAGTCCACGAGCGGCGGCGGCCGTGCGCGCCATAAATCGTGTGTTGAAGTGCCAGTTCGATAGAAGCTCTGGAGGAAAAGCGCGGTAGCGGATGTCGACAACTTGGCCAGGCACGTGCCAATCGCGGTGGAATGACCGAAGGTCAATCGCCGCGTTTCCGAATAGCTTGCCAACATATCTGTCCTCATGGCGAAACACGCCGAATCCTGACGGCCAGTCGAACGACGCGAATTGGTCCAGAGACCTGTCGTAGAGCGCGGCGACCATCTCGGCAACAACACCCTGAGCCGATCCCTGTTCGTTACCCTTCTTCTCTGGAGCTCGAACAACGGCGGTCCATGTCTCCTTTTGGCCCGGTTCGAGCTTCGACGTGAAATGTTCCCACTTGACCGTGAGTTCCTTGTTGCTCCATGGAACGTCGATGCGGCGCGATTCGAAGTAGTACCGGTTCTCGCGCACGAACATGACACGAAGATTAAGGCCGCCCCGCATGGCCTCGGTGACGCGCTGAGTTATCCGCGCCTGTGTGTTGCCGCGCTTGGTCCAGTAACTCTGGATTGTCCTGCCTTTGTGCTCGATCTCGACAAAAGCGCGACCGCTCTCGTAGCCAGTCCCCCACAATGCCCTGAATTCCTCACCCGGCTCCATCTCCCATAGCGGCGCGGCTAGGTAATTGGGCAGGGCGGCGCTGAACCGGGAGGCGCGCTCGCTGACTACCTGCAGGGGCATCTTGCCAGTGACTTTCTTGCCGAATCTATCCTGCGTATCGAGTGTGACACGATACACGCCGACAGGGAGCCTGACGCTCGCACTAGCCTTGCCTTCGCCATCGGTTGTGAATCCTTTCTCAAAGACGACATCGCCCAGCGGCCACTGGCTCGTGTCCAACCCACCCAGTGCGGCGTCTTCGTCGGCGGGCGTGAACAAGGACGGGCGGTGGACCTTGACCGGCGCTTTGAGGGCATGCACGCGCAAGATGCCCTCGGCGGTCTGGGGTTCGTCATCAAGCGTGGTGGTGCGAACGCTCAACTCGACAGGTTGATCTTCAGTTTGCCAGGCATCGGCGCTGACGCGGGCTTCAAGTGCCCTGTAACCGACGCGGATCGCGCGAGAATCGGAGCGGGTCTCGCCGGCGGAATCCGTCACATTGACGTGAACGCTAAAAACGAAACAAGGGTCGTCTTGTTCGGGCACACCAGGGTCGGGCTTGGCGGCAAACTCGATGTTGAAGCTCCCGTCCGTGCCGGTGGTCAGGGTGCCATGGGCAATCTCTTGCGCGGGTGAGTGCTGCCATCCACTCGACCGCCTTCCGTACCAACTCCACCACCACGGCATCCGGACTTCGCGGACGACGCGATAAGTGACAGTCGCGGCGTCAACCGCGGCGCCGGTGTAAGCCATGGCGTGTCCAGTCAGCCTGACAGTCTCGTTGAGTTTCGCGGCTGTTCGTGGCGCGTCCAACGTGACTTGGAACTTGGGCCGCTTGTATTCTTCGACACTGACCCACACTTGGCCTGAGGGCCCACCAGCGACCTGGATTTGCATGTGGCCCATGAGACGGTCAATCGGCGCAGTGAAGCTGCCGCTGAACGAGCCGTATGCGGTGCAGCGATGTTGTTGCCGCGCGATCTCCTTTCCGTTTGGGTCCGAAAAGACCACGGTAAGATCACGTCCGTCCAGCGTCTCGTAGTCGTCCTTGCTCTGATCCACTCGCAGACAGATGCCTTTGTAGTGGACGATCTGACCGGGGCGGTAAATAGCGCGATCAGTGAAGAACATTGTCCGTTCAAAGGGTTTTCCCTTGTCGGGAGACCATCCGGGGTTGTACTGGCGCGAAGCTACTGATTGTCCCCGGGCACTGGCTTTGATCAGAAACGACCGCTGCGAATCGCCGCTGAGCCTGAAGAAGCCGTTGGTGTCGGTCTGGACGGGTGGGACTGGCACGCGATTGCCTTGTCGGTCCAAGTGCCAGGCGTCGACCTTCGCGCTGGGCACTGGCTCGCCAGATTCGCCTTCGAGCACGAAGCCTTCGATGTTTCCCGGCTCCTGGCGCAGAACGAGGGTCAAATCGCTAACCCAGATATCGGCGATCGAGAGTTGGTTATCGCGCTCGGTAAAATCGGGCTTGTGGCTGGCTAGAAGAAAATAGAAACCGGGTTTCAAGTCCGCCGGCGCGGATAGTTCAACCGTCTTTATCCGGTAATCCGCCGTGGCTGGCAGTGCGTGGGCCCATTCATAAGCCGGCGGTTTGGCAAACACGGCCGCTCGCTCTTTCTGGTCCAGAGCCTCAGGTCGATGATGGCTGCGTTCGAGAAACTCGTCCCAGTTCCATGCAACCAGTCGGAACCAGACATTGGTGACGTTGCGGTACCGGACCTGGATGACAGGCCAGGGCCGGCTCCAAATGTGCTCGGCCGTCACGCTTGAGGAGCGCCCTTCTATCTCGGCGACGAGGTTGGCGCACTGAATGCCGCCAGGGCTCGCCGGATGCGCCTGTGTTCCCCGCAGAGCCAGACGCCGCGCTTCCACCAAGTCGCCTTCCTGCCTGACAACTCGCGCCCAATTGAAGATGGCTGTCGATGCGAGATCGTGATCTCCTTCGGCTTCGGAGAAGCGTCGCAGCGCCGCCTTGTATCGGGCGTCCTTTGTCTCACCCGTTGCCACGCTCCCCCCCCCACGCCAGCCTCTGGAGGTCCACGTCCAGGCGCGCGCTCGGATCGGCGTCACTGCGGTGGAACTGGAGCAACTCTTGGAAAATGAGGATTGCCTTGAGCAAAGGAGATTCCTGAACGTGTTTGGGCGCCTTGGCTCGCGGGTCCCAGGCGACAAAAACGTCGATTGAGTCGAAAATCGGGCTGTCAGCGGGAATCTCGGACGCGTCTTGAGGCTTGGCGCCAGCTTGTTCGCCCGATGTATAGAACTGGAGCGCCTCGTGGGCGACGAAGTCATAAAGTGTGGGCCGATGCGAATCAGGGACGGTTCCTTTTTCAAGCAGATCATCCCATGTGTCCACAGGCGTGGACTTGAGCGAACTCTCCGCGGCGAGAGCCTTTGAAAACTGGCTATCGATGTGAGCGAAAAGACGTCGCAAGTCCCACGTTGTGAAATCGGGTCCGGGCGGTTCTTCCGTCGCGGTGCGTTGGAGGAACCGCCAGCGGTTCTGCCGGAAGTAATCCCAGTACCAGTGTGCAAGCACCGTGTCGAGCATCGGGATCATTTCCTTGGGGACGTTGCCGATCTGAGACTCGAGGAGGCGAATGCGTTCCTCGGGTTTGCCGCCCTGGACGATTCCCTCGAGAGCGGCTTTGCGGGCTATCGCCTTTGTGGCCTCAGCCCAGGCCTTGTCTTTGATTGCGTCGCTGATGATTGGTTCCAGGTTGGTGATGGCCGTCCGGGGGAGTCCTTTGCTGAGCGCGTCCTCGACGCTCTTCCATTGTGAGTCACGTGTGCCGGCTTGCGTGTGAAGTGTCATGAGCAGTGCCAGTGTTAGCGCGGCTGCTTGTTTGTTCATAACCATGCGATAACTGACGCTGCCTCCGATTCGCCACGGTAGGCAGCCTGCTGATTTGACGGGATCGGGGAGCAAAGGCTCCCTGTGAACGGTTTTGTGACGGATGGCTACAGCATGCTGGCCATGCGGCGGAAGTGATATCCCATTATGGCCATTTCCATTCCCTGCCGGAACTGGCTGGGCCGTTCCAGGAGCGTTCGCAGCGTGAATTGCCAAAAGGCACGGCGCCCCCTGTGCCAGACGCCCAGAACCCAAAAAGACTTGAAAAACGCCTGAGTGTCACTCCAGGAAAGCCGACACCGCGGTCCACGCGGCTTGTGTTGACTCAGAAAAGTCATTATGCGCTGGTAGTACGCGTGCGGCTCGTAAAGCCTCCGCATCAGATCGCGGTAGCCATGCAGCAGTTCTTCCCGGTTAAGCCGTGTCCGGAAGTTCAGGACGGCATCCGTATTGTTGCCGCTGCTCACCGAAAGGAGCCGGCCCTCGCGGGCCAGTCGCTGGTACAAGCGCGTCTGGGGAAGGGCTTGCAGCAAGCCAACCATGGCGGTGACGACCCCGGATTTCTGGATGAACTCGTACTGGCGCCTGAAAATGTCATGCGGGTCGCTGTCGAATCCGACTATGAAACCGCCCATCACCTCAAGGCCAGTCTGTTGCAGCACTTGAACAGCCTCGGTGAGATCACGGCCTTGGTTCTGGAGCTTCCGGCATTCACCCAGCGATTCGTCCACTGGGCTTTCAATGCCAACAAACACCTTCTTAAAACCGGCCCTGACCATCAGATCGCACAGCTCGGCGTCGTCAGCCAAATTGATTGAGGCCTCGGTGAAGAAAGTGAACGAAGCGCCAGTCGCGTCGCGCCAGGCTATCAACTCACGCAGTAGGGCTTTGGTGTGCACCCGATTGCCAATGAAATTGTCGTCCACGACGAAGACCATTTGGTGCCAGCCCAGGCGCAACAAAGCGTCAAGCTCGGCAATCAGTTGTGCCGGTGTCTTGGTCCGCGGCACATGCCCGTTCATGATCACTATGTCGCAGAACTCGCAATCGAATGGGCATCCGCGTGAGAACTGAACAGCCATCGTCACGTAGTTCTTGAGATCGATCAAATCCCATCGAGGCACGGGCGATTTCCTGATGTCAGGGTGCTTCTCGCTCTTGTAGCAGTGAGCAACCGTCCCGCGTTCGAGGTCCGAAACCAGTCGCGGCATGATATCCTCGGCCTCTCCGAGGACAAAATGCTGCACGTCCGGGAACGCGGCGTGGCTTGTCGTGAAAAGCGGACCGCCTCCAATGATCGGTTTGCACCATTTCTGGCACTGCTCGACGATTCTCTTGACCGATTCCTGCTGGATAAGCATTGCGCTGACCATGACGTAATCGGCCCAGCGCACGTCATCGTCGCACAACCGTTGCACGTTCAGGTCCACCAGCCGGACTTCCCAATGGCGCGGGAGCAGCGCTCCGATGGTCAATAGGCCAAGCGGCGGCAGAGTCGCGCGCTTGGACAGCAGTCGCAGAACATGTCGAAAGCTCCAAAACGTGTCTGGCGTGCGCGGATATACAAGTAGGATTCTCACTGAGTCTAAAAATGACCAGCAGAGAGTGAGTATCAGAGCGCCGGGCGCATGAGAAGGAAAATCTAACTATGAGAAATCGGCTTGCGGCGGAGGATGCCGCGCACGATCCTTCACGCATGAAGTCGACCCGCTCCGAATCTCCCGAGCGCAAACCATCTCCATCTCGGGCCCCGGCACGGCTCCTCGCCACGCTGCTGTTGAGCGCGTCCGTGGCGCTTGGCGGCGCGCTCGACGATCTTGCCAGGCCGCGGGAAGGCCGCTCGCGGCGCGCGACATCCACAATGCGGGTTGGAGAAGCGCGGCGCGGTGGCGGAGAGCTGAAATTGAATCCTTCAGCCGATCCTCGGGGCGATCGGGACGAGGCAAGCAACTATGACAATTTCCGCGTCCCACCGGGTGCCACTCACGTTTTGATGGACGAGCGCGGGCCTGGCGTGATCACGCACATCTGGATCACTTTTCTCGGCCCTGAGCCGCAGGACTGGGCCAAGCAAGGATCGGCCAACCACCAGGAAATACTCTTGAAGATTTTCTGGGATGGCAACGCGCGACCCGCAGTCGAGGCGCCCGTGGGGGATTTCTTTGCCAACTGCTTTGGCCAGCGCCGGGAAGTAATCAGTCTGCCGGTCGTGGTCGAGGACGCAGATTCGTACAACTGTTTTTGGCGGATGCCTTT
>JAXDCU010000513.1:0-7982 GCA_034677645.1 Verrucomicrobiia bacterium | reverse complement strand
AGGTTAAGGGAACCGTCGGATTGAAACGGCGTGTGCGTGGCAGCGACAAGGCCGAGCAGCGGATGGGAGAGTTTCATTGGTATCGACTTCAATGCGCGGGGGGAGCGGGTCCCTGATCGAGTTCGCGTGGTTTGATTAGGAGAACAAGAACAATCGAAAGCATCGCTATGCTGGCAAAAACGCCGAAAACGCCGAAAAGCGGCACACGCTGGTCGCGCATAATGCCGAAACCCCAGTCAGCCAGACCACCGCAACTTATGCTCACCATGTTCATGATCCCGTAGCCAGTGGCGCGCAGGTCGGGCCGGGCGATCTGACACAAGATGGGCATGTTATTGCAGTCGAAAAAACCCCACCCAAGCCCGAAAAGAATGAGAAAAGCGATCGCGACCCACAGCATCCCCGTCAGCGGCGCGTACCCTACGCCGAACATCGCGGGCACTATCAATGACATGCCGATTGCACTGACGTATATCCGCCCGCGCATGGTCTTTCGCATCCAGCGGTCCGCCAGCCAGCCGCCACCGATGGCTCCAAAAATGGCCGCGACCTGCCAAAAAACAGTCGCTGTAACGCCAGCCTTGCCCTGGCCGATGTTGAACTCCGCCTTCAATACGGCCGGCATCCAGTCGCGCACAACCCATCCCGCCAGAGCCGGCAAGGTGAAATAGAGCACAAGCAGAATGAACGAGCTGTTCTTCAACAATTCACCCACCGCGCCAACGGGAGACGAGCGGCGGCGCTCGGCGATCCCTGCCGGTCGTTGCGGATCGCGCAGGAATAGGATAAGCGGTACCGCGTAGATTATCCCAACGACTCCGCACACATCAAAAGCCCAACGCCACCCCAGCCCCGGATTATCGGCGGCGTATCCGCTAAAACCGCCAATAATGACCCCCGCGTAGATGCCCATTTGATGCAGACCAACCGCGCGCGACCGAGTCGGGCCAAGATGGTAATCGGCAATGAGCGCCAACGCCGCCGGAATGTAGAACGCTTCACTCACGCCCATAACGGCCCGCGCGGTCATTAGTTGATCATAGGTCGTCACATGGCCCGTCGCCCACGTAACAGCCGACCACACCAGCAGACTGCCCCCAATCACATAGCGGCGGCCGAAACGGTCCGCCATGTAGCCGCCAATCGGGCTCAGCACCGCATACACCCACTTGAACAACGCAAGGATTTTCCCCCAGTTCTCCTCTAACGCGATGTCAGGGATATCCTTCATCACGGAGAACTTCATCGCCGCCAGCATCTGCCGGTCGAGGTAGTTCAACAGCGCCACGGGGACAAGTAGCGCCACGACCAGCCACGCCATCCGAGACGCGGAAAACTGCTTGGAAGCTTCCATGATTCTTCAACTAGAACCGAATCGGGCGACTCTACACATGCGTGCCGCCTGTCGTCGACTCTCAGTTTTGTGATGCTGGCAAACTGCGAGCGGTGACGAGTGGCTCAATCGCATCCGGGTCTCTGACCGCCCCAAGCGCCGGAGTGGCCGTTACGCGCCGCAACCTGTCAAAGGTCCAAAGCGTCCTCCCCTCCCCAGGCCGGATGTTTCGCAGCGCGGCCACACCGCAACCAAAGGAGCCACGCTCCGTAACTGGGGCTGGAGCCGCGGGAACCCCTCTCTCCGACGCGCTGCGAAACATCCGGGCTAGGAAATCACGCGAACCAGCCAGTCCCTGTCAGTACCAGTGGGTAGCAAGTGTTCCCACTCGAGTCCGTATGGTGCGAAACCGGCAAAGTCATCGTCCCTGGTCACCCACTGACATCCGTGTTCCACCGCAAGTGCCGCATGTTGAGCATCGGCGACCTGCTTCCCGGTAGCCTGGGTCTTGCGGCACAGGGCCGCGGTGATTTCCCAATGCCGGTTTCCGGGCAGCAACCAATGACAGCCATGAGCCTCGCGCAGCCGATCCACTGTCTCGATCGCGACCGACAGAGGCGTGGGATCGTTGTGAAAGCGCGGGTTTGTGACAATTCGAACAAACGCCACAGCGACCAGGGCTGAAAACCCGAAAGGCCCCCCCGAGTTGACCAGGCGCTCAAGCCAATCGCGATAGAAATCGTGGTCTGTCTCGTCCTCGCGGTGAGCGTAAACGAGAACGTTGACGTCCGGCATCTTCATCGACCTTCGTCCCTCAGGTCGGCGATCTGGCGTGTGGACGAGGCCTGCTTCGGCCCAGAGCCGTAGGTTGGGAATGAGAATCGGCCGGAGTGTGTGGGGCGGTCACGTTCTCGCAGAGTCTTGCGCAGTGCGAGGGTAGTGAATTCGCTGACGCTTATGCCGAGCTCGATTGCGTGTCGCTTGGCCTCCATAAGCACGTGATCATCAATAACCAGCGTCGTTCGCATATAAGTGAGCATATATATGTGTACAGCGCCGCGTCAAGCCGACCGTTGTTCGTCACTTCGCCCGGCTCTTGCCTTGGCATCGCGTCACCAACCAAGTAGAATCCGCACGGTGACTTCACGGATACCAGATGAGTTGAGAGACATACTCACCCAGACGCCTGAACTGCGGGATTCATGCTTGGTGGGGGGCTGTGTGCGTGATTGGCTTCTGGGTTTGCCGGTCAAGGACTTTGATGTCGAGGTTTTTGGGGTCAGCTACGAACAACTGGCAGCGGCGTTGAAACACTGGGGGTGGGCCGAGCTGGTGGGACGCGCGTTCGGAGTGGTGAAGTTGCGAACCCGCGGCGGCCTAGATGTTGACTTCAACCTGCCTCGGCGCGATTCAAAGGTAGCTCCTGGTCACAGAGGCTTCGCGGTTGAGTATGATCCCGCTATTTCATTCCGCGATGCCGCCGCCAGACGAGACTTCACGATTAACGCGATGTACTTCGATCCGCGGCGAGCCCAGTTGCTCGATCACTTCGGGGGCCAGGAAGACCTGCGCCGCGGAATTCTGCGCCACACAAGCGAGGCTTTCGTCGAAGACCCGCTGCGCGTGTTGCGCGGCATGCAGTTCGCCGGGCGGTTTGACCTGCGGCCCGCGCCCGAGACACTGGCGCTGTGCAGGAAGATCAAGGGGACATTTCGCGAGCTTGCAGTCGAGCGTGTCGGCGAAGAATGGACCAAGTGGGCGCGGAAAAGCCGCCGACCGTCGGCGGGCCTGAGATTTCTGGCTGAAGCGGGTTGGCTCGAACATTTCCCCGAGATTGAATCGTTGCTACGCACGCCGCAAGACCCGGACTGGCATCCAGAGGGAGATGTGTTCACCCACACTTGTCACTGCCTGGACGCGCTCGTTCGGCAGCCTGAATGGGAGGTTGCCGATCCTGAATCGCGAACGGTCTATATGTTCGCTGTGCTTGCTCACGATTTCGGAAAACCGTCCACGACCAAGACCACCCTGAAAGAAGGCCGCGAGCGGATCGTGTCACCAGGGCACGAGGAGGCTGGGGGGCCTCTGGCGGCGGCCTTTTTGGAGCGGATCAAAGCTCCGACCGGGATACGGCAGAGAGTGATTCCGCTGGTGACGAATCATCTGGCACATTTGCGGACAATCACTGACCGGTCGGTGAGGCGTCTGGCAAAACGGCTGGCGCCCGAGAACATCGACGGACTTGGCTTGGTTATTCGCGCCGACCAATACGGCCGCCCTCCTCATCCGCGGGTCGAACCCGATGGGCTGGTCGCGTTGCGCGCGAAAGCGGCGGTTTTGCGGGTGCGAGCGGCGGCCCCGAAACCGATTCTGATGGGGCGTCATTTGGTCCAGCTAGGCATGGCGCCTGGCAAACAGATCGGCGCGGTGGTTGCCGCGGCTTTCGAGGCGCAGCTTGACGGGAAGTTTAGTGATCTGGGCCACGCTCTGAAGTGGCTGGCTGAGGAATCGCGCCTGGAATTGCCCAAGGAAGTCATCAAATCGCTCACCACGCCGCGCGCGTAGACCGGGTCTCATGGAATTCGCCATTGCGCTGGGAAGCTCTTGTCGTACTCTTCTGATCGCGGTGAGCGCCGCGCAGCGCGAACCTATCCGCATGTATGAAGCGACGACATTTCATCGGCCTTGCCGGCGCGGCAACGGGATACTCCGTGATAGTGCGGGCCGGCGGACTGACTGGAAAACACATTGGAGAACAACGTCGCGCTGAGATAGCGAAGGTGTTCGACACGACAGCTCCGGCAGCCGCGCCAATCCAAGTATTAGCTGGCGAGCCGCATCTTGCTCTGATCGACCTCGCGTGCGATGTCTTTGTCGCGGGTGGCGGGTTGGCTGGCGTCTGCGCGGCCGTGACGGCGGCGCGTCATGGCGCCCGGGTGGTGCTGGTACAGGACAGGGCGCGCCTTGGCGGCAACGCCAGCAGCGAAGTAAGAATGCACGTGGTGGGCGCGGATTGCAGCGGAGGCCGCCCAGGCTGGCGCGAGAGCGGGCTGATCGAAGAACTCCGCCTTGACGACGCGGTCCGCAACCCGCATCGGTGTTTCGAGCTTTGGGACTTGCTCCTCTACGACAAGGTCATGAGCGAGCCGAACATCACACTGTTGCTCGACTCCACACTCTGCGGCGTCGAGACCAGGGATGGCGAAATCCGAAAAGCGGTCGTGCGCTGCGACAAGACCGAGCATGTCTACCGGATCGAGGCGAAGTTGTTCATGGACTGCACTGGCGATAGCCGGCTCGCGCTCGAGGCCGGGGCTGAAATGCGTCAGGGACGCGAAGCTAAGAGCGAGTTCAACGAATCGCTCGGGCTTGACCGGGCCGACGGTCAGACGCTCGGATCGAGCATCCTGTTCACCGCGCGCGACTATGGGGTGCCGGTGCCGTTCACGCCGCCGGCCTGGGCCCGTCTTGTCACCAAAGATCAACTCCAGTTCCGATCAGTGCGCTCGTGGGAGTACGGCTATTGGTGGGTCGAATGGGGCGGGCAGCTGGACACCATTCGCGACAATGAACGCATCCGGTTCGAGCTTTTGGCGATCGCGCTGGGCGTGTGGGATTACATCAAGAACTCCGGCGACATCAAAACCAGCGCGAACTGGGGCATGGATTGGATCGGAATGATACCCGGCAAACGCGAGTCCCGCCGAATCGCGGGAGATCACATCCTGACCGAGCACGATCTGACCGGGGGGACCAAATTTGAGGACGCCGTGGCAATGGGTGGATGGCCGCTTGACGATCATCCTCCCTCCGGATTCGACCGGCCGGAAGAGAAACCGGCGAGGCAGATCAAGCCGGCGGCGCCATACCAAATCCCATTGCGGTCGCTCTACAGCCGAAACATCCGGAATCTCATGATGGCTGGGCGCAACATCAGCGCGACGCACGTGGCGTTTTCTTCGACACGCGTGATGGCCACTTGCGCCGTCGAGGGACAGGCGGCAGGCGCCGCGGCAGCCCTGTGCGCGCGCGCCGGCCTCACGCCCCGCGCGCTGCGCCAAGATCGCGCCCGTTTGTCCGAACTGCAACAGCTTCTCCTGCGCGATGACCAGACCGTCCCAGGCCTGCGGAACACCGATCCGTTCGACTTGGCTCGATCCGCGCGGGCAACCGCGTCGGGCGCTTTGGATGGCGCTGGTGTTGCCCACGTGCTCAATGGCCTGGTGCGCGATCCGCCGGGGAGCACGGACAATCTCTGGGCGGCGCCGCTGACATCCGACGGAGCTTGGATTGAGCTGACGTGGGCCGAACCGCGCACGATCAGTTGCGTTCAGATCACATTCGACACTGGTTTTCAGCGCCCGCTTGCATTGACCGCGCAGAACGATTTTAGCCGAAGGATGGTCCGCGGTCCGCAACCGGAGACTGCGCGCGACTACGAGTTGAGTTACAGTGACCCTGCAGGCAATCGCCAGGTGCTGGTCAAGGTCGGCGGCAACCACCAGCGACTGAACCGGCACAAATTCGAGCCCGTGAAGGCCAAGTCGATTCGAATTACGATCACCGCGACCAACGGAGCTGACACGGCACGGGTCTACGAGGTCCGGGCTTATGGGTGAGGCACGCATCCGCAAGGCGTAACTCAACTTGTTCTCTGCGCACTCGGCGGCCTCTGCGCGAGGTTTGCCTCACTTTTCACGCGGAGGCGCAGAGAGCGCGGAGAAAGGCTGGGCTGATCCCCGTTCTCTGTGCGCTTCGAGAGCTTCGTGGTGATCGGTCAATAGCGGTATTCGGCGCTTTTTGCTTGTGACCGCTGGCCCAGTGCCCGCACTGTCTGGGCGCAATTCTGGACCCGCATGGCTATCAAGCAGCTCACTGACGAACAAGTCAGAACCTGGACTCTCGAACAGAAGGACCGTTGGTGGCTAGACAACGTGTTCAAAGGTGACATGCCCCAGCTCACCATGCGATCGGCCATCACGGGCATGTTGCTGGGTGGAATCCTTTCGCTGACTAATCTCTACGTTGGAGCGAAAACCGGCTGGACTCTCGGCGTCGGGATCACTTCAGTGATACTGGCTTTCGCCGCGTTCAAGCTGCTCGCGGCTATTGGATTGGGAAAAGACTTCACGCTGCTCGAAAACAATCTCACTCAGTCCGTAGCCAGCGCGGCGGGTTACATGACAGCGCCGATGATTTCGAGTTTGGCGGCGTACATGATGGTGACCAACCAGGTGATACCCATGGGCCAGACCATGATCTGGATCGTCGTAATCGCTCTGCTCGGCGTCTTGTTCGCGTTCCCGCTCAAACGCAGGTTTGTCAACGACGAACAACACCCGTTCCCCGAAGGACGCGCCGCCGGCATCGTCATGGACGCGCTGCACAGCGGTGACGCCGCTGGCAGTCTGCTGAAAGCCAGGCTGCTGCTCATCACTGGCGCTGCCGCGGCCATTCTGAAGGTCATGCAGAGCGAAGCCATCATGCAGAAACTGCGTATGGCGTTCCTGACCGTGCCGGCGTTTCTCGACGGCTGGGTCTACCGGCTTATGACTTTGCGGATTCACGGCACGGACCTGCGGCAGTTGACCGTGCGCCTCGACACGGACTTCGTCATGATGGCCGCTGGCGGGCTCATGGGCATTCGCACCGGAGTTTCGCTGCTAATTGGGGGGGTGCTTAATTACCTTCTGGTTGTGCCGTTCATCATCGCTGCCGGCGACATTCAAGGGCGCGAGGCCGACGGCGCGATCCAGTACGGTTTTCGCGAGATCACTAAGTGGGCGCTTTGGGGGGGCGTGGCAATGATGACGACAGCATCGCTGTTCGCATTTTTTGCCAAGCCGCAAATGCTGATCAGCGCGTTCCGTGGCTTGTGGAGGAGGCGTGAAACGGCTGCCGGTCGGGACGTGCTGCGTGACATCGAGCTGCCGATGGGGGTGTTTGTGTTGGGGATACCGCTTGTGGGAGCCGTGTGTGTTTGGCTGGCTAGCAGATTCTTCGGCGTGGAGGTGTGGATGGGGGTGATAGCTGTCCCGTTGATTTTCGTGTTCACCGTCATTGGGGTTAACTCGACCGCCCTGACTTCGATCACCCCCACAGGCGCACTGGGCAAACTGACTCAACTCACTTACGGAATCCTCGCTCCAGGCAACATCAAGACGAACTTGATGACCGCCGGCATCACGGCCGAGGTTGCAAGCAACGCGTCGAACCTGCTCATGAACATCAAGCCTGGGTACATGCTCGGCGCCAAACCGCGGTTCCAGGCAATCGGCCACGTACTGGGCGTTTTCGCTGGCGCTTTGGTTGCCACGCCTTTGTTCTACTACGTCTTCGTCGCCAACGGCCCGGCCCAGTTGGTGTCCGATGAGTATCCAATGCCCGCCGCGACGGTGTGGCGCGCGGTAGCCGAGCTGTTGATGCAGGGTCTGGCTAACCTGCCCGTCTCCGCCCGATGGGCTGTGTTGATCGGAGGATTAGCAGGGATCGCTCTGGAAGTAGTTCGACTCGCCACAAAGGGCCGGTTCAGGCTTTCCGGCGTGGGGATCGGCCTGGCCACGGTAATACCATTCAACACTTGCCTGGCGATGTTCCTGGGGTCGGCGTTCTTCTGGGTCGTGGGACGCATCTGGACGAACAAAGAGTC
>JAXDCU010000512.1:0-10625 GCA_034677645.1 Verrucomicrobiia bacterium | reverse complement strand
CGAAGGGCTATGGATAGACGGGCATCTTGACAGAGCCCTACTGTGGGCTGTCCAGACGCCGCAGACGTTTCGTGTTGGCATTATTCGCCAGGCGCTGGACGAAGTGCGGCGGCGCGGACTGCGTGTGACGGACGATACCGCGGCTTGCGAACTGATCGGTCAGCGAGTGCGTTTGATTGAAAGCAGCCGCCCGAATCCCAAAGTCACGACTCCTATCGATGTGCCGTACGTAGAGCTGTTCCTGCGGGAAATGTGCCGGCCCTGAGACGGACAAAGCCGTAACAGTGCAGATGGACAAACCACTGATTACTGGCGCCTGAGCGGCAACACGAGTGCCGATGCTCGATCGCCGCCCGCCCAAACCGAGTTGCGAGCCACACGTGTCCGCTCGATGGAGCGGAATGGATCGCCTGTATTTGGATTGGGGTCAAAGCCAGGAGCTGAGCTGGACGTGATCTGGAGCCGCAACTTGTGTTTGCGATTGAAGACGATGCTCGTCGAGCCCAGGTCGATGTCGAACCTGTACACGTGGCCGGGGCGCAGAAGCGCATCCCGATCGAACCCGCGTCGATAGCGGGCGCGCAACTGGCCTTCGCAAATGTTGTAGGACTTGCCGTTGGGATAAACGTCGCACAGCCGCACAAACCAATCCGTGTCGAGCCCGTCGCTGGCCGCGAAGAGCCGGACACCGACTTTGCCTGTCACTTCGAGCGGCTCAGACAAATCGTCGCTGGTGAATGTGAGAACGTCCGACCGGGACTCGACGGGTCTCTGGTCTTTAGGGCCTGCCGGGATGGTCAGTTGTTGGCCGCCGACCGTCGGAGCTGGACTAGCTGGATCGTAGGAATATGAGAGCGACGATGAGCGCCCCGCTTTCCGCTGCCCGAGTGTCCGCTCGGAACCGAGATAGTAGTGTGTTTGTTTTGTTGGGACGGGAGGCCAGGAAGCCGCTGTACGCCAGACGTTGCCGGGCGCCTGGGGATCATTCACGTCGCCCATCACATAATACGTCACGGCCGGTTCGCGCTCGATTCCGTTGAGCGTGCCGCGGAGATGATAATCGAACCACTTCCATGCATTGTGTGAATCGGTGGGCGGTTTTCCGCCGTTCCGGAACACGAGGTCGCCAGCCTTGTCAGTCAAGACCCCGTGCGTCCACGGACCCATCAGAAGACGCTGCTTGCCACGCGCCAACTTGCCGCCTTTGCGCTGATACCCGTTGAACGCGTCCATCGTGCCCTGGGCGAAGATGTCAAACCAGCCGCCTATGTGGACGGCAGCGGTGTTGATTTTGCCGTAGCGGCGGTCCAGTTCGCGTTCGCGCCAATAAGCGTCGTAGTTCGGGTGCGAGGTCCACAACCGGAGCGCGTTGGTGCTGAACTTCGTCATGCGAAGCCAGTCTTCGATCATCGATTTCTTGAACACGCCTCCCGGATAGACGATGTCGTGATATGCGCTTGGTCCGGCCACGGTGATGTGCTGGCAGGTTACGTTCGTCGTGCCCGTTCCGGCCAGGAGCAGTTGGGTGATGCCAACCGCGGACCCGCCATACGTTCCAATCCGTCCGTTGCACCACGGCTGTTTGAGCAGCCATTGGACAGTGTCAAGCCCGTCAGCCAGCCTGTCCCATCCATCCGTCTCGAACGGCATGTTCTCGCCCTCGGAACCAAACCGCCCGCGCGTGTCCTGGGCGACTACGGCGTAGCCGCGCCGGGCGCCGTCCGCTCCCATGCTCGCCAGCGCGTCTTTGTTGTATGGCGTCCGCACCAAGACAGTCGGGAACGGCCCCTGCACCGAAGGCAGGTGAACGTCCGTGGCCAGCCGGACGCCATCGCGCATCGAAACAAGAATTGTCTGTTTCGACGCCGAAGACGCGGCCGCCTCGCCGGCAAACGCGATCCAAAGCGCGCTTGAAACGAGCCAAAAGCTCAAGGAAATGGACATCGCGAGTTTCATCGTGGGCCTCTTATGCCTTGTGCATGATCAAGAGAAAAGCGCGAACTATCGATGATGGCAAGGATCGGCGCAACCGACTTGGGGGAAAGCACTGGCTGCTCTCGTTCTGACTGATTACGGCTGAAGCCTGGACAACAAACACGGTCGTTCCCGCTTTTCGCCCGACAAACGGGGACGCGGTGGAACGCTTCCCTACCAACTGTGAGGTTTGCTGCATGGTAGGGACCTATTCCACTCGGTCCCTGATTTGGCCCAAAAAACGGGGACGCGCTGGAACGCGTCCCTACCTCCCGGTTCAAGCCCCCAGAGCGTGTTCGCGGAAACAAGACAACTCCCCGCGCCGTCAAGGCGCTACCGTTAGCCAGAGTTGGTCGGTTTCGTTGATAAGCAGCGCCCCTGTCGGCGCATGACGCCCCTTGAGCGCAGCTTTAGCGAAGTCAAGCCGCGGCGGAACAGCACCCACATCGAGCACACTCAACCGGAACGCCACGTTCGCTGGCGCGGCATTCTCGTCCGCGATCAAAACCAGACGCACTTCACCGGTATCGGGCGATGCTGTCTGTGGCACCGTGCTGACGCCATTGGGCAGTCCTGCAGCCGCCAGTTGCAGCACTATGCCCGAACCAGCCGGTTTAACTAACCCCACGCTCACCGGAATCGACGCCCCAGGCGCAAGACGGAAAGCGTGGGCCGACACAGTCGCGCGGAAGAACGGTTCGGGCGCCGCTGCCTCGAGCTGGAAAGCACACAGCGGCCCGCCACCCCCTTCCGCGTCAGACACGGCGACAATGTAGCTCCCTGCCTCTGGCGCCACCCAAACAAGTCCGACATCCCCGCCAGGCGGCGCTTCGGCAATCTGGCTCATGTCGGCGTTCAAGATTCGCAGCACCGGCGCCAGAGGCGAACCGATGCTCGACGCCAGCACACGAAACGAAAACCTCTCCTGTGCCCGCGCATCGAAGCCGTAATTGATCTGTCTTCCCGCTGGCGCGACCACACCCCTGGTCAGACCGGGCATCATGAGCGTGCGCACGGCCACCATCGGGCGAAACGCTTCGACAATCTCCCGAACCGGCTGATTCAGATCGACCGCCTGCGCTGCTGTGGGCCGCGCGGGGTCGGTGCGGAGCAACATGCGATATACCGCCCCGTCTCCGACTGGCGCTCTCTGGTCCGTGCCTGTGTCATCGGATGCGCCCGCGACACTCAGCAGATAGATGCCCGCAGTTCCAATGTGCTGCTCGAACTTGGGGTCGCTCCAGAGTTGCGGCTCGACCGATATGACCCGGTTACTCGCCGCATCTACCAACTCGATCGTTGCGCGCACCGACGAATCGAGACCCACGGCGCACACCTCGGCCTTGAGCGAACAATTGCCCGGCAAGTTGAGCTTGAATGTGTCCACGTGCTCCGCCTGCGCGATCCGCCCGTTGAGCACGGCCGGAAACCGCGTGACCACCTCGGCCTGTTGGTTCGTCGCATCCGACCGCCTGACCAATTCCGGGAATTCGCCCACAACGAACAGCGCAGGCGCGGACGCACCATCCTTGTTGTACGCGCGGACCAGATGCGGCCCAACCAGGGCGCCCGGCCCAATCTCCACCTCAAAGCTGCCGTTGGTCGCGCCGGGCCGGAACACCAGAGCTGGATCGTCAGTCCACACTGACACGGGCCAGTGTTCGAACTGAGTGCCACACACCGCGCTCACGTGCGTGCCGATCTGGCCGCCGGCGGGGAACAGGTACTCGATGACCGGTTCCGCGGCGACCGCGGTCACGCAACCGCAGACGACCGCTAGAGCGGCATGCCACCCGCATCTCATATCGACATCTGACAATCAGTAGTGGTCGTTAGTCAATGACTGTGTTCCGCGCCGCAAGCTTGAGTAACCAGGCAGGAAGCGCACAATCAGTCGTCATGCAACAACAGCCACCGCTTGTCGACTGCCGGGTATTCGTCGCTGCTTTGTTGTTCTTGTTTTGCGGGCCCACCTTCGGCATCGAGTTCCCCGGTCCCGCCCCTGGACGCGCAGTCGCGCGCGTTCGGGATGAAGCCATACGTCTTGGCAACCGCGCAATCGAGATGGAATGGCGCGTCTCAGGCCGGCGCCTTCGTCCAGTCCAAGCCAGTAACAAGCTCACTGCCGAGGTCATTGATCTCTCAGGCAGCCAGTTATTTGAAATCACGCTGGCCAACGGGATTTGCATCAGGTCGTCCGACCTTTCTATGCTGGCTGCGCCCCGCGCCACGCCGCTTGAGCCTGACAAGAGAGCCGCGCGCCTGGCCGAGCGGTCGCCCGGCCGGCAAGTCTCAGTCCAGCTAGTCGCGGCGAACGGAGACTTGGAGGTCGACTGGCGCGCGCTGCTCCGGGACGGCGCCAACGCTGTCCGCCAGGAAATCAGCATTCGCCCCAAAGGACTTCCCGTTAAGATCAAGTCAGTGGGTGTTGTCGATCTGCCTTCAAGCGCGGCGCGAGTGATCGGCACGGTGCCGGGGTCGCTCTTGGCAACCGGGCATTTTTTCGCCGCATGCGAACACCCGGACGCTATCAGTGTCGTGACGAATCGCGCGACGAGCGGACTGGCAATGGACTTGGCTCTCGCGCCCAATCAAGCATTCACGCTGGGGTCGACGTTCGGAGTCGTGCCAGCGGGCCAGATGCGCCGTGGATTCCTCTACTACGTCGAACGCGAACGGGCGCATCCTTATCGGCCGTTTCCGCACTATAATGCCTGGTACGACATTTGTTGGGGCAATCGAAAAATCCGCGAAGACGAATGCCTCGCCGTCATCGACATGATCGGCCGTGAACTGGTCCGCGACCGCGGCGTGCCTCTGGCTTCGTTTGTCTGGGACGACGGATGGGATGACCCGCAAACTCTCTGGCGCCCGTTGCACGCCAATTTCCCAAACGGATTCACAACGGTGCTGGAGCGGGCCCGCTCTTATGACTCGACACTCGGATTCTGGCTTTCGCCATTTGGGGGCTATGGCAAACCAGCTCAGGACCGGATCGCGATGGGCAAAAACCAGGGCTTCGAAACAGGCCCACAGGGCTTTTCACTAGCTGGCACCAACTACCACACGCGCTTCCGCGAAACATGCCTCGACTTCATCGACAAGGCGGGAGCGAATTTTTTCAAGTTCGATGGTCTCGCCC
Source organism: Verrucomicrobiia bacterium (assembly GCA_034677645.1). Classification (GTDB taxonomy): domain Bacteria; phylum Verrucomicrobiota; class Verrucomicrobiia; order Limisphaerales; family J093; genus JAAYVR01. Next base: position 5,509 of record JAXDCU010000512.1, on the reverse strand, counting down.
GCGGCGTCGAGGAAACAGACGCGATGCTACGTCTTACTCAGGCGCTCCGCGCGCGCAAACCCGATTTGTTCATCAGCATTACAACCGGCACCTGGCCATCGCCGTTCTGGCTCTGGTGGGGGGACTCGACCTGGCGCGGAGGCGACGACATGGGCTTTCACGGACAAGGCTCAAAACGCGAACAGTGGGTGACCTACCGCGACATGGAAACCTATCGCCGCGTCGTCCAACCCGCCCCGCTCTACCCGCTCAATTCTCTCATGAACCAGGGTTTCCCACTCGCCCGGTACGGATTCGCCGCTGAAGTGGGCGTCGACTCCGATGAGGTGCGACGCGAGCTGCGCTCGCTCTTCGCCAGCGGTACTTGCCTTCTGGAGCTCTACGTCACTCCCTCAAGAATGACTAGTAAACACTGGAACGATCTGGCCGAGTCCGCCCGCTGGGCGCGGGCGAGAACGGACCTCTTTACGGACACCCATTGGGTGGGCGGCGACCCCGGCACGGGCCAAGTGTACGGATGGGCGTCCTGGTCACCCAGCAAAGCCGTGATCGCGCTCCGCAACCCTCTCCCTTTCGATAACACTATCAGTCTCGACATCGGACAGGTGTTTGAACTCCCGCCTCGCGCGCCCCGGGAATACTGTTTGACCAGCCCATGGAGAGAAGAGCAAGGCTGCGCACCGATCCATCTCGAGGCGGGCAAGGTCCACGCATTCACTCTGCCGCCCTTTGGCGTGGCCGTGTGGGATGCACTGCCCCAGTGAGCTGCCGACACACTCAGACCGGCACTGATCATGGCAATGGGCGTCCGCAAACGGCTAGAAAAAGAAAAGCAAGCCTCGCGCAGAGTCGCGGAGACTGCGGCGCGGCACAACCGCAATCGAATGGCGTTGCCGAAGGGAACGCTGGTGTTGCATGGGAACATCTCTCCCGCGCCGCGCTGTGTGTGGCGACTGCGTCGCCCAGTGTGAGAGAGGTATTGGGAAAGCGTGACTCAGAGTGTTGACGACGGGAGGATTCCAAACCTGGAGAGTTGCATTGGCCGTGAGAATTCCGCGGGATAGCAGTCCACTCGACGAACTCTGCTGACCGGAAGAAACTGAAATGCACGCGCTCCAGCGCAGTTTCCACAACATTGACGAACCACCGTGTCCCGACCACACTCAGCCGCATCGATGGTCCACGAAACCGCCCAGATTCTCTCCAATGAGCCAGACACGGACCTCTGCTTCCGAATCATGCTGCGCGCGCCTGCCATAGCTTCATTAACATTGCCGGGACAGTTCGTGCACGCGCGCATCGCGTCGGCCAGGGAAACGTTGCTCCGTCGCCCATTCAGCGTCTTCAAAGTCGTCGATGACCGCCTCGTCATACTCTGCAAGGCGGTTGGGACTGGGACGGCAGCATTGTCCCGCATGCGTCCCGGCGAAGAACTGAGTCTGCTGGGACCACTTGGCCATGGGTTCACCGTGCCGGAGTCGGGCGCGGTGAGGCCGCTCCTTGTCGCCGGCGGGTATGGCATGGCGGCGCTGTACATGCTGGCGGAGCGGTCGCCGCGGAAGGGCATCGTATTCGTCGGCGGCCGACGGCGGATTGACATTGTATGCGAGACAGATTTTCGCGCGATTGGTTGGGATGTGCGGCCGGCCACCGAAGACGGCAGCTACGGCGAGCGCGGTTTGGTAACCCTGCCTTTGCGCGCTGAACTGGAACGTCGCGCCGCGCGGCGTAAGCTGTTTGCTTGCGGCCCGACACCGATGCTCATGGCCGTCGCCGAGCTGGCCAAGGAGTTCGACATTCCCGCCGAGGTCTCGTTGGACGAGCGGATGTGTTGCGGCGTTGGCGCGTGTCTGACATGCGTTGTGCCGGTCAAGAGTCCGAACGGCTGGGAATACGAGCGCGCCTGCACCGAAGGGCCGGTCTTCGAAGCAAACCGCGTCGCGTGGGAAAGGTTGCGATGAATCTCTCAGTCAGAATCGGCGCGCTCACGCTGAAGAATCCAGTTACCGTCGCCTCCGGCACCTTCGGTTACGGTGTCGAATACGCTCAACTGCTCGACCTGAACCAGCTCGGTGCGGTGACGGCCAAGGGCATTTGCCTCAACCCAGTCCGCGGCAATCCAACTCCACGAACGGTAGAGACGGCCAGTGGCTTGATAAACGCTATCGGATTACAGGGGCCGGGCGTGGACGGATTTGTCAGGAAATACTGGCCTTTTCTGAAAGGGCTCGATGTGCCCACGATTGTCAATATCTGGGGCACGACAATCGATGAATACGCCGAAGTGGCGGAACGCCTCGGTGGAGTTGAAGGGCTCGGCGCGCTCGAGATCAATGTCTCCTGCCCGAACGTCAAAGCCGGGGGCGCCCAATTCGGGACCGACCCGCGGTTGCTCGGCGACGTGGTGAGAGCGTGTCGGCGGGCAACGACGTTGCCGCTGATCACGAAGCTCAGTCCAAACGTCGTGAGCATTGCCCCGTACGCAAGAGCGGCTCAAGAGGCGGGCAGCGATGCGCTCTCGATCATGAACAGTTACCCCGCCATGGCGATAGATGCCGAGACCCGGCGTCCGAGACTCGCTAATGTGACCGGAGGGCTGACTGGGCCCTGCATCAAGCCGATCGCGCTCAGGCTCGTCTGGGAGGCGGCCCAGGCGGTCAATATCCCGATCGTTGGCATGGGCGGCATCCAGAACGCCAACGACGCGATCGAGTTTCTCATCGCCGGGGCCACGGCAGTGGCGGTTGGCACGGCGAACTTCTACGAACCACGCACGGCCACGCGTGTCATAGCTGGCTTGCGCGAGTTCATGCAGGAACACAACATAGCGGATGTACGCGAATTGACAGGCAGCTTGCGAACTAAATGAGAACTGACACGAGTGCGTTCTATTTTGGGGTCTTTTTCAAGGCAAGCTCTTTGATTGCGGCAAGGCCTACCGAGACTGAGCAGTCACCAATTGTGCATACCCAATCCGCATGACAATACCAAGAAAACTCAAGCATGCCTGCGTGGCTCGTGTTCAGTGCGGTGAGCGCTGAAAAACGACGCAAGACAACGGCCCCTCTCCTGTTGCTTGCGCCAACGCTGGCGACAGCCTCTCGCTCAAAGGCCGAAACCGCTGGGTCGCGGCGCGCTTCCGGCAGCGAGTCCCAGCGGACAACCTGGCCTAGTGTCGCGGCTTCTACTTCTTGCCCGGCTTGAAGCTTGCCCCTCCATAGCAGGCTTTGCTGCCCAGTTCGCGTTCGATAGCCAGAAGACGATTGTACTTCGCGATTCGCTCCGATCGGCAGAGCGAGCCGGTCTTGATCTGGCCAGCGTTGGTCCCCACCGCCAGGTCCGCAATAAAGGCATCTTCGGTCTCGCCTGAGCGATGCGAGATCGCCGTTCCGTAACCAGCCTCCTGAGCCATCGCCACCGTTTCTAACGTCTCGCTCACTGTGCCGATTTGGTTCAGCTTCACGAGTATGGCATTCCCGATGCCAGCCCTGATGCCCTCGGCGAAGATTGTCGGATTCGTGACGAATACGTCGTCGCCGACCAACTGCAATCGCTTGCCAACAGCCTTCGTTAAAGCCAACCAGCCGTCCCGGTCTTCTTCGCCCATTCCGTCTTCGATCGAAACAACCGGGTATTTCCTGGCCCACTTGCTCCACAGTGCGACCATGGCGCTGGGCGTCTTGAGCAAACCGCCCGACTTCTTCATCACGTAAACGCCTTTGTCGTAAAGCTCGCTCATGGCGGGATCGAGTGCGATAGCTATGTCCTTGCCGCTCCTGTATCCAGCGGCCTTGATCGCTCTGACAACCAAATTCATCGCGTCGGCATTCTCCTTCAGGTCCGGCGCAAAACCCCCTTCGTCGCCAACTGACGTGACCAAATTGCGTTTCTGCAGGAGTTTCTTGAGCGCGTGGAAAACCTCCGCTCCATAACGCAACGCCTCGGCGAACGTGGGGGCGCCAATGGGGAAAAGCATGAATTCCTGGAAATCCACGTTGTTAGTCGCGTGAGCGCCGCCGTTCAGCACGTTCATCATCGGCGCGGGCAAAACATAGCGTGAGCCAGTCTTCACGCGGTGGAGTTGGCGGATGTACGCGTAGAGCGGCATTCGCGCGTCAAGCGCGGCTGCACGACAAACAGCCATCGACACTCCCAGTATCGCGTTTGCACCCAGCTTGGACTTGTTGTCCGTGCCATCCACGTCGTTCATCAATTCGTCGATTTCCCGCTGTGCGCGCGCTGGTTTGCCTTTGAGCCTTGGCGCGATCGTCTTGTTGACGTTGGCCACGGCTCGTCGAACGCCTTTGCCGCCGTAACGTTTGGGGTCCTTGTCACGCAGCTCTATCGCCTCCTTGATTCCGGTCGATGCTCCCGATGGCACGCTTGCCGAGGCGGTGATGCCGTTGCTGAGTGTAACTGTGACCGAAACCGTCGGGTTCCCGCGCGAGTCGAGGACCTCCAAGGCGTTGATGCTCTGAATTCTCGTCATTTTCTTTCGTTCGTTCTGTTCGTTGGTTCGGGCACGAGAGTCGCAAGCGCCCACAGCGTTTTGTGGCAGGCGCCCGTTGCCGGACTCCAGTGGCCTAAACGACAAACTACCACTCCGGAAGCAAAAGGCGCAAGCGCAATTGGGGTCACATCTAAACATTTGACATTTGCGGAGCCTTCCCAGCGCAGCAGATTGATGCAGCCACAGCGATCCAGTTGCGATCGGTGGTGAAATGTCAAATGTTTAGATGTGACCCCTTGAAGAATCTGACTGCTTCTTTCAGCAGTTCAATGAAGCTCTCCACTTCCGAGGACGTGTTGTAGAAGTAGAAACTGGCACGTACCGTCGAGTTGACACCGAGCCTACGCATCAAGGGCTGGTTGCAGTGGTGACCGCCTCGCAGTGCGACCCCGAATCTGTCCATCACGGTCACAAGATCGTGCGGATGTATGTCGCCGAGGAGGAAGCTGACCAGACCAGCCCGTTCGCTCTTCGGGCCGAGCAGGCGTATGCCGTCGAATGCCGATAGGCGGTCGTATGCCATCGCGCCCAGTTCCTGGTCGTGCGTGAAAACGCGGTCACGACCGATGTTGTCCAGGTAGTCCATCGCCGCACTCAATCCGATCGCGCCGGATATGTGCGGCGTGCCAGCCTCGAACTTGTGGGGCACGGTGTTCCATCGGCTTTCAAAATAATCGACGCTGGAAATCATGTCGCCTCCGCCCTGCCACGGCGGCATTTCGTCAAGTAATTCCTGACGGCCAAAGAGAAGGCCCGAACCTGTTGGGCCGCAAAGTTTGTGAGCTGAGCATGCCAGAAAATCACAGCCGATGGCGCGGACATCAACCGGCATATGACCGGCGCTCTGGGCGGCATCAACGAGAGTCGTGATGCCAAGTCGACGCGCACTGGCACACATGTCGGCGATTGGATTCACGGTGCCCAGCGTGTTCGATACGTGTGTGAAGGCGAAAAGTCTGACGGGCGGCGCGAGTAGTACACCGAGCTGCTTGAAGTCAA
>JAXDCU010000511.1:0-4295 GCA_034677645.1 Verrucomicrobiia bacterium | reverse complement strand
ATGATCTCACCGCTGACTTCGGGACTGATCTTCACTTGGAAGACCGGGTGGATTCGACCAGTGCCATCCACGTGCTCGGTCAGGTTCCGTCGCGCCGCTTTCTCGACCTGGACGGTGATCACCGGCTCGCGTTTCTTGAGCACTGCCCAAGCCGTCAGCCCGCTTATCACAAGGAGCAACAGAACACCAATGAGGATTTTGCGTCCTTTTTTCGATTTGGATTTTGCCACTTTGGTTTCCTTATAAGACACACTTGGCGCGTTTTTGTTTCATACCCGGCCCGCGATAAATGGGCGAGACCAGTCGGTTCACCCGCCCCCTAGGCGCTGCATCAAGATGCTGAAGCCGATCATGCCGCCATTGAACACGACATACAGAATGAAAAGAGTGGCGAGAGATTTCACGAAGGAGGCCCCACTGAGTTTCGCCATGCCTAGCGCGCGCACAATCAGCGCCCAGAACGAGAACAAGTTCAGCGACGCCAACGCCATGTGAACCGTGTTAGCGGTGTCAAACTCGTCCACGAGCAATCCGAGATGCGCGCCCGCGAAGATGTTGCCCAATCCAATGGTCATCAAGATTCTCACAATGTACTCGATGATGGTGATCGCGTTAGTGAGGCCTGCGACTTCAACCGCTTTCATGAAACCGAAGTCGCCTTTGAACACCTTGGCGCCGACGACCCAGATGATCAGGCCCCACCAGAACGGCATGACAAAACCCGTCACAACCGGTTCGGCTGAGATCGAGAGTTTCATGAAGAAACCGCCGATCTTGCGTCCCATTTCGCGGGCTTGTTCGTTCATCTGGGCTGCCTGGCCCTGCTTCTCGATCGCCTTGTCGATGATCTCGCTGATCTGCTGCTGAATCGATGGCTGCGTGAAGGCAATCCAGAAGCCAATCAAACCAACCAAGGCCACCACGACCGCTGGCACAAGCCAGTTAGACGTCCGCGACGGGCTCGACCGGACCTCGCCGAACACATCGCCGGGAGCGGCTATCACGTTGAACATTCGGGATGCCACCGAAGACTCCGCACGACCCTGTGCTCCGGTGCCTGGCGTGGACTTGTCTGACTCGTTCATGGTTTGAGATACGCTATGTATTCTGGGGCCGACCTGTTATCGATATATGCAGGATCGTTGAACACCGCACCGAAGTCATCTACAGGATTCGACGCCATTTGTAAACCGCACTGTAAGTCACGCAACAAGGGCAATTGGCGCGTGTCAGTCTCCTCCGGGCTGGGCTCCCTTCGAAGCTGTTTACTCGTGAATCTCCACTATGTCTCCATCGTGAACCGGCTCCGATCCATGGACCTGCTGTCCGCCAAAACAGGCATGCCCCCAGAGACGCGCGAATTTCATCCGCTCAGGCAAGTCGCGATGTATCAACCGCGCCAGATCGACAACCGTCGAACCGGCTGGCAGAATGAAAGGTTTATTGAGGTCCGGCGGCTTTGACGGCTGCTTTGCATAGACGCGGACGACCGCCAAGAGTTCCCAAAGGCGCCGGAACAGCTCGTCCAGACCTTCACCGGTCTTGGTGCTGATGGGCAAGACATCGAGTCCTGGCGCGTACAATTCGCGGATTTGTTCGATCGCGCTCGGCTCGCCGATGTCCGTCTTGTTGGCCAGGATTAAACCAGACCTGACAACAGGTTCCGAAAAACTCAAGACGTTTCGGGGGACGGTGCGGAGATCAAGCCCCCGGCTGGTCAGCACTGAAAGGGTCAACTCAACCTGCTCGACGGCGGTCGAACTGGAGTCGACGACCAGACAGACTAGGTCGCTGTTGCGGGCGGTGCCAATCAAACCTGTTGGCACGTGCTCAGGCGTGACTGGCGGTGTGTCGACCAACTCGATTGGGATGCCATCCTTGTCCCATATGCCAGGCTGAGGAACAAGCGTCGCGAACGGGTAGTCAGCAACCTTGACGGCGGCGTGCGTCGTGACGGCCAGCAAGCTGCTCTTTCCCGTGTTGGGCGGCCCCATCAGAACCACCTGGCCAGCGCCGCTCTTGGGAATATGGAACGGGTCCGGCCCTCGGCTGGCGCGTCCAGTTCGTGCCTGGTCTTTGCGCAGTTGGCTCAGACGGCGCTTGATGTCGGCCTGCATTTTCTCCGTCCCCTTGTGTTTGGGGATCGTCGCCAACATCTCTTCCAGCGCCGCGATACGATCGGCATCCGTGGCGGCTAACCGGTAGTGCCGCTCCGCTTTCTCGTATTCGGGTGTGACGTTCGCCGGCATGATGAGTTCGTCACTTGCGAACACCCCAAACGTACCTCACGGCTCGTCCCGTGTCACGCGCCACGCTCTGCACGACGTAACCGGTCAGTCCAGACAGGGCGGAGGCTTACGCCGAGCTGGCTGAGATTCCAGCCCGCATGGGACCGCGGACACCGTCGGAGCATCGTCCCACTTGAATCCTTGGAATGCCAAATCTGAGGAGGCTCATGGGTGTCCCCAGAACTGGTGACTGGTGCGACGCCTCTTTTCGGATAAGATGTGTCCAGTTCTCAATTGTGTTGGGCCGGACTTGGAAGTCCGGCCCGTGTGCTTTTAGCGAGGCTCCGCCTCAGACCCATGAGGCGCGTGATCCATTCTCTCAATACTGCTGAGTCGCCTCGAATTCAGGCACTGGCTGTTTGTACAGATCGCCCGAAATCTCCGCCTTGAACCGGGCGTCTCCCGCCGTCAGCGCTTGGACCTCTACACGCCAGGAGGCTGAAGCCTTCGGATCAAGCACGGCCAAAGGTCCCATCGTCACAATGCGATCAAGCGCGGTGGCAGGTGTCGCGCCGCTTGCCGACACAAAAGACTGCAGTTGAGGCAGCGTGCAGACAAGTTGAAGGTTCGTCAGAGTCGCGGAGCCTTGGTTGAGAACCTTGATCTCGTAAGTCACCCGCTCGCCTACCATCACGGGGTCCTCGAGGTCAATCACTTCCAGCAGTATGCCAGCGACGCCGACGACTCGCGTCGCGCAGCTTGTCTCGACTGCCGGAGAGCAATCCCCAGTGGCGGTTGGCGCAAAGAGCAGTTCCGCCGGCTCATCCGACACAAACTCCGCGCAGAGCTGCACGGTCGCCTGCGGCGCAATGTCCGTCAGAACCCACCGCACGTTGGCATCCGCCGTCGCGCCACCGCCCGTCACTGTCCCGACGATCGTACCCGCGGGAACTGGCATTGAGACTGTGGCGGCGCGTTCCGTCGCGTCCCCGGTGTTTCTAACCGTCAGACAAACATTCGCCGGACGCTTCAGTGGGACTTGGGTAGGCGCGGCGCAATTGATCGCGAGCCGAGGCGCACGAACAACAGTCCGTGCCGTGGCCTCGACATAACCGCCTTCGGCTGCCACAGCCTCAGCGCGATTCACGTAACTACCCGGCTCCGCGGTCGCGACGCGGAACGCGAAAAGCATGCCTTCACCGGGCTGCAAGTCGCCGGCGTCAAGATCGAGCCTGCTCTCGTTCTTGATTGTCTTGAGCCCGTCAGGCAGGGAGTCCGTTATGCGCACTTGCGTGAGTGGGCGCGTGCAGGCGTTGCGCACTGTTATCTTCATTTCGAATGGTTCGCAAACGCTCGCCTCCGCCGGCGATTCCTTAAGCAACTGCAGCTTTGGCGGGTCCAGTCCGAGGTCGACAACAAGGAAATTACTGCATGGCTTTGGCGTGACGCAGCGGTAGCGCCTCGATTTTGACAGAAACTCGAATGCGTAAGCCTCGACCGGTTCTTCGCCGGCCCAGAGAACGTCCATGAGCGCCACCGGCGCGCCATTCTTTCTGGCTGACATGAAAGGAAGCCGAGTCCCCGGGGCTATGTTCAGTTCGGTTATTTCGGCTGTCGCGGCGGCGCGGCGCAAGTCCTCGACGTTACCTTCCCACTGCGCCTGTCGGAGGATCGACACAATATCCGGTTTGAGTTTCTCATTGAGCAGCAGGGCCCGCAGGTCTTCAGGCCGCTTAAGCGGAGGCGCAAAGCGCGTCTCCGGATTGCCGAGGCGGACCGCTCGATGCTGTTGGGCACCGGCCTGCGAAGGCGCGAACACGACAAGCAGCGACAAGACAGCGAGATGCAGAATCGACGGAGAAGTCATGGTGGGACGGGTTCTGTGTTTTGGACGGCATGCCACGAACGTCAAACAGCAGCCGAGCGAACGCTCCTCGGCGCGATCTGTCAGCGGCAGAAAGGCGCCTTTGGACAAGCGGCGACCGCCTGACGTGACCACACCAAAGAAACCACTGGCTGTGAAACTCACGGCTCTGAGAATAATTTGCAAACGCTGGCAAACGCAAG
>JAXDCU010000510.1:0-4588 GCA_034677645.1 Verrucomicrobiia bacterium | reverse complement strand
GCAGAAATGTTGCGGCGTTTTGATTTGCTCATGCCGCAAGCATAAAAAAGTGGAGAGAGGATGTCCCGAAAAAAATGCTAACTTCTTCTGTCGCAACTCGCCCCACCGATGAAAGGCCGCGCCCTGGGGAACGCGCCCCTCAGGCCAAACGGGAACTTGCCGGGTGAGCCGAGCAGTTCTATTCTCGTCAGATTATTGGCATGACCCGAGTCCAAGACTACGCCTGCAGCCGTCGCGATTTGTTGCGCGGTGCTGCTCGCGTCGTTTTTCTCTGTCTAGGTTTTGCCGGAGCCGCGTACGCCACGCGCCCGCGGCGCGGCGCGGCGAATCAATGCGTTGGCCCCGCCCAGTGCCAGGGTTGCGCAAGGCTGCCCGTTTGTACTCAGCCCGAAGCCAGAGTGGTCAGTACTGTAAGCGTGGAATACTTGCCATGAACCGGCGCGAGATTGTAGGGCGCATTGGATTGCTGACTTTCGGCGTTAAGGAAGCCAGGTCGGGCGTGTCCGTGCGCGCCGCTTCAACAAAGAGCGCGTCCCAGGAGAATCCATATGCATATGACGTCGCCCGGTACGAGAAGACCGATCCGAGACTGGTACGATATTCCGAGTCAGCGCGGTTTAGCAGTCCACTCAAACCTGCGAGGCGTTTGGCAATAGGCCCGGACGGACATCTGTATTTTGCCGGCGGAGATCGAGTGAGCGTGTTGCGAACAGATGGCTCGCTGATTTCCGAGATCGCTACTGCTGGGGAACCACAGTGCGTTGCTGTCTCCAAGGGAGGCATCGTTTATGTGGGGCTCCGCGAGCGGATAGAACTCCACGGGCTGGACGGTCGGCTCCAGGCGACATGGGAAGTGCCATCTGGCCGCCCATATTGCACCGGGCTTGCCCTGAGTGAGAATGATCTGTTCGCGGCCGATTCAGTGAACCGCGTGGTGATCCGCTACGATTTGTCGGGCAAGATTGTCGGGCGCATAGGAGCCAAGGACGAAGGGCGCGGGATTCCGGGGCTGGTTCTGCCCAGCCCGCACTTGGACGTCGAGTTCCACGACGACGGCTTGCTGCGCGTGAACAATCCGGGTCGACACAGGGTTGAAGTGTACACTGTCGAGGGCGAACTAACCGGCTGGTGGGGCAAGCCGTCGGCTGCGATCGATGGATTCTGTGGCTGCTGCAATCCAGTCAGTATCGCTATGTTGCACGACGGGCGGTGCGTCACGTGCGAGAAGGGCTTGCCGCGCGTGAAGGTATACGCCGCCAACGGCCGGTTTGAGTCGGTCGTGGCCGGTGTTGAGACATTCAGTGAGAATGCCCGCGCCGGGGTTGGTATTGGCGGGAGAGTGGAGTCCTTGGCTGGCCTTGACGCGGCGGTTGACCGGCAAGGGCGTGTGTTCGTGCTGGACCGCGCGACAGGAGAAATCCACGTGATGACACCTAAGATGGGTGGAGCCCCCTAGCCTGCGTATTTCACACCCTGATTGATCTGAGAAGACGATGTCTCCAGAAGGTCCAGATACGCGGGCTAGAAGATCGAACGACAAATGGCAGAGCAACCGAATTCAAAGACGCCTCTGACAAGACGCGGTTTCTTGCGCCAAAGCGCGCGGGTAGCGGCGCTGACCGGGACTGGCGTGCTGTCGGGGGGACTGTTGTCCGAGGTCGGATTACGGACGATGGTGTGGCAGATCGATCCGGCCAAGTGCGTCCGCTGCGGCCGGTGCGCCACCGAATGCGTGCTTGAGCCTTCAGCGGTCAAGTGCGTGCACGCATTCGAACTGTGCGGTTACTGCGAGCTCTGCACTGGCTATTTCATTCCCGAGCCTAACGCTCTTACCACCGCGGCGGAGAACCAGGTTTGTCCCGCTTCGGCTATTCGGCGGCGTTTTATCGAGGACCCTTACTACGAGTACACAATCGACGAGGCTCTCTGCATAGGATGCGGCAAGTGCGTCGAAGGTTGCCACAGATTCGGCAACGGTTCGCTGTATCTCCAAGTCAGACACGATCGTTGCCTCAATTGCAACGAATGCTCAATCGCGCGTGTCTGCGCGGGCGATGCTTTCAGCCGTGTTCCACTCAACCGGCCGTACAAGTTCAAGACCTTGCCAAGCCACGGATGATGATGCGCCGGCTCTCCAGTTATCTCGGGTGGTTGGCTTCGGTGACTTGCGCCGGGATTTCCATTGCCGACCAGCGTTTCCCGCCGCCGGAATTCGAAAGCGGGCATCAACTGCCGGCTACACTCGCGCCTCTACCTCGCGCGCCGTGGATCGAATGGTTGGACGTGGGATTACTGCTGCTGGCGCTCGGACTTGCCTGTTACTTCGTCTATGGCCGGCGCTCGCGCCGCGGCGTGTTTTGGCTGTCGGTCTTTTCGATGGCCTATTTTGGATTCTATCGCAAAGGCTGTATTTGCCCGATCGGCGCCCCCCAGAACATCGTCTTGGGCATCTTCGATTCGACCTATGCCGTCCCAATAACGGTCGCGGTATTGTTTCTGGCGCCTCTTGTTGTGAGTTTATTTGCTGGGCGGACGTTCTGCGCGGCAGTGTGTCCCCATGGTGCATTGCAGGACCTGCGATTGCTCAAGCCTGTAAAGGTGCCCCAGTGGCTTGAACAGGGGCTCGCCGTTGTGCCTTACCTTTTCCTGGGCGCCGGCGTCTTCTTCGCGGCAACCGGGAGCACTTTCCTGATCTGCAGGTATGATCCTTACGTACCCCTGTTCCGCCGCAGCGGCGGCCTGACGATGTTGATCGTTGGGGCTGTCTTCATCGCGCTTGCGATGTTCATAGGCCGGCCCTACTGCCGTTTTCTGTGTCCCTACGGCGCGTTGCTCCGGCTGGGAGCGATGGTATCGAAGTGGCGCGTGCGTATAACGCCCGATTTCTGCACCAAATGTCGATTGTGCGAGGACGCATGCCCGTTCGGCGCAATTCGCGAACCCGTCGTACGCCCAGCTGGAGCAAACGAGCTAGCCCCTGACCGGCACAGACTCGTTTCGTTCATTCTGGTTTTGCCGGTTCTAGTCGCACTCGGCGGCTTTCTGGGAAACCGTCTCGCCGTCCCAGCCGCGACACTCCACCCCATCGTCTCCTTGGCGGAACGCTATCTTGACCCCGCAAGACCTCCGCCACCCCCCCTGCCTACGCCTGAGAGCCTCGCTTTCGAACGGGTGGACCGGGACCCCGCATCGATTCTCAGCGAGGCTGCTGACATTCGGGGCCGGTTCAAGACGGGCGGGTGGTGGTTCGGAGCGTGGATTGGCTTGGTGATTGGATTGCGATTGGTTTTCCTGACGCTACGCCCGATCAGGACGGAATATGAACCTGACCGAGGGGCGTGTGTGGCATGTGCTCGCTGCTTCATGTTCTGTCCGAACGAAAGGGTCAGGCTCGGCCTGTTGCCGCCTTCGGCAGTCCAAAATGCAACAGAAGAACCGGGGCGATCCCTTGAACCAGATCGAGGGGATACTTGACTTGATGAGATACAACTTGTCGCGTCTGGGCCATGAACCGTGCGGTAGGGCGACGCTCCCGCGGAGCCGGGCCGCGATATACTGCACAGGCTGTGAGCGGCTCGGCTGGAGCCTCGCCCTACCGGGGAATGCATCTGGTTCATGGGGAGGGTTGACATCCAGCAGGTTGATGCGCATGGGGACCATGAACCGGTCGGTAGGGACGCGTTCCACAGCGTCCCGCTCTTGTGCGTTGAAGTTTGGGACGGAGTGGAATCCGTCCTTACCGAATCGCTCCCTACCCGGTTCATGGCGAGGCTGAAGCCACCCCGATGAGCACGCCTGTGCTTCAGCATAATTCAGCTCCAGAGGTCGCGCCGACACGGGTTGCTCTCTGCCGGGCATGGTTTGCAACGACTGTCATTTCCGCGGTCTTCTGTGTTGGCGTCTCTCTCACCATGCTGGTTCACCATCTGGCGACAAGGAGCGAGGCGCCACTGACATCGCCGCGTCTTGTTGCTCTGAAGGGAAAGCTCCTCACCGCGCCGAACGACAAGGAACTCAAGCAACAGATACGGGAAGTCGACCTTGATGTGCGGCGCGCTCATTTTGTCAAAACCAGGCTCAAACAGACCGGCGGTTGGCTGTTGCTGGCCGGTTTAGTTGTCCTGATAGCAAGCGGTCGGGAGGTCGCCCGGTTGCGGGAAAAACCTCCTCAACCCGCCGCGGCCGGCGACACGTCAGAAGCCCTCATGCGCACCGCGGCCCGCGCGCGTCTGACGGTGTTGGCGATGGCGCTTCTGGTCACGGCGACGATCATATGGCTTGCCCTGTCGTTCGGCAGCCGACTGCCGGATGCTCCCGGTGAGGCGCGGAAGCTCCTGGATAGGCTCGCCGGTCTGGCCCCGGATTCGCAGGAGACCGTGCCCGGACCAAGCCAACTGGCGGCAAATTGGCCGCGGTTTCTCGGCCCCGGCGGAAACGCTCACACTACAAACACCGTCATCCTGACCGCGGTCGACCCTGCCAACGGCACTGGCATCTGCTGGAGAACGGCGACAGACGCGCCGGGCTTCAGCTCGCCGGTCGTCTGGGCCGACCGCGTCTTTCTCAGCGGCGGCGATGCAACCAATCG
>JAXDCU010000509.1:0-3097 GCA_034677645.1 Verrucomicrobiia bacterium | reverse complement strand
CGGTTATCACGGCAAGACAATCTCGCTGATCGTTCGCAATTTCTGGGCTGAAGTCGTGCTCTACGAATGGGATTCCGTCGAGATCGTGCTGTCGCAAGACGATCGTGCGCGGTTCAGTTCGATTGAGGATTTGGCCCGCGATGTGAAGCTACACGGGTACTATGGCGGAATCCGATTGATCAAAGCCGCCATTAAGGGGTTTGCTGAATACTGCCGGACGCGGGGAATCGCACTGCACAAACACAATTTCGCCGTGCGCTACGAAACCAACATCCCGCGTCAGGTGGGCTTGGCCGGATCGAGCGCGATCATCGTAGCCACGCTGCGCGCCCTGATGGAGTTCTACGAGTTCCACCTCCCATTGCTATTACAGCCGTCTTTTGTCCTTTCAATTGAGCGTGACGAGTTGGGCATTTCCGCGGGCTTGCAAGACCGCGTTATTCAAGTCTTTGAAGGTCTAGTGTACATGGATTTCGGCCTGAATTGCGAGCAGAGTGTTCAAGGCTACAAGTGCTACGCCTACGAGCCGCTGGACCCCGCCCTGCTACCGCCTCTCTACCTTGCCTATCATGACAACCTAAGCGAGCCTACGGAAGTATTTCACAACGAAATCCGTGACAGACACAAACGCGGCGAAGACAGGATTGTCAACGCAATGCGGCACTTCGCGCACTTGGCTGAACGTGGCCGCGCCGCATTGCTCGCCGGCCACGCCCAAACATTGGCCAGTCTGATCGACGAGAATTTCAATACGCGACGCAGCATATACGATCTGCCAGCTTGGCAAACCAAGATGGTTGATGTCGCCAGACAATGCGGAGCCAGCGCCAAGTTCGCTGGGTCAGGTGGCGCCATCATCGGCACCTATCGTGACGCGGCCATGCTCGAGAAGTTGCGTTCCGCTTTGTCTGGAATCCAGGTTAAGACAATTAGACCGCAGGTAGTCTAGGTCGGTCTTATATGTCGTTAGTCCTGGAGGGTGATGCACTCGCGGAGCGTGCCGTCACATCGCACTTCAGCGATTGACACTTACAGGTAATAAGGCGAAAACATTCACCAACTCAATATGCCCGCTGCGAGCCCAGTGAGAATAATGCCGTGCCTCGACATGAAGGAGGGCAGGGTCGTCAAAGGCGTCCATTTCGTGGACCTCAAGGTAGCCGGCGACCCGGTGGAGAACGCCGCGTTCTACCAAAAAGAAGGCGCCGATGAACTTGCCATGCTGGACATTGCCGCCACGCTTGAGAACCGAAAGACACGACTTGAGTGGGTGAAGAACGTCTCGGCCTCGATCGCGATTCCACTCACGGTTGGCGGCGGTATCGGCTCACTGCATAACATCGAGTCGGTCTTACAGGCTGGAGCCAGCAAGGTGTCAATGAACAGCGCAGCGGTGAAGGACCCAGACTTGGTCGCTCAGGGCGCGCGACAATTCGGCTCATCCACGATCACTGTCGCCATCGACGGCCGAAGGAACGCGACAATGCCGTCTGGTTTTGAAGTGGTGGTCGCCGGCGGCACAAAACCAGTCGGCAAAGACGCAGTTGCCTGGGCGAAGCAGTGCCAGGACTTAGGCGCGGGCACGTTGCTTCCGACCAGCATGGACGGCGATGGCACACAGGCCGGTTACGATCTGCCGTTCACGCGGGCCATAGCAGACGCCGTGACGCTGCCGGTTGTGGCTTCGGGTGGCGCGGGCAAGCTCGCAGACTTCTACACGGCTGTGGTCGAGGGTCATGCCCAGGTCCTGCTCGCGGCGTCCGTCTTCCATTTCCGCATCATCAGGATCAGCGAGCTCAAACAGTACCTAGGTGACAAGGGCGTGCCCGTCGTTCGTCGCGCAAGCCGATGAGTGCGACAGCACGAGACTCCCGTCGAGCCTTTCACAGCCTGTGCAGTATACCCGGCCCGGCTCCGCGGGAGCACACGCCTGCCGCAGCCGAAGCCTTTGCGGCCAAATGCATCGCCAGACCGGCGCAGGCAGGTCGCCCTACCGCGCGGTTCATGGTCGCAATGCGCATCAACCTGTTGGATGTCAGAGCGTTCCATGAACCGGCAATCGGAGGGCATTGCTCCGTTAATGCCCTGACATTCGGGAACCGACGGAGCGGTTCCCTCCGGATGTTTCGGCAGCGACAAAGCGCTGCCCTCTGCGGTTCATGGTCCCAATGCGTTCTGAGGAAGAAACTCCGCTTCCCATGAATCCTCTCTCCCAGAGTCGCGTGTCAGCCCCTGATCCGCGGGTCCCAAGACTCATCGTGTCTCTTGCTTGGCTGCTGCTGCCGGTCCTTATGTCTGCCCAGTCTCCAGACCGCGGCCTGGCCAGACTCGAGGCGCTCCGCCAGGTTCTTCCGCCCAACCGCGCGTTCGATCAGTGGATCGAAACCCAGGGATACCTTCCCCCTGATTTTGACTCGCTCCCCAAAACGCCCTATCCGCAAGACCTGCTCGCCATCACGCGCGACGGCCAGACGCACCGCCTCACCGCGGATGAATGGCCCGCCCGGCGAAGAGAACTGACCGATCTTGTTGAGGATCATTTGCTTGGTCATGCCCCACCACCACCGGGCAATACGCGCGCCATCATAGAAGAGAAGAAGACCGACGAGGGGCGCGAAACGTGGACTGTGCGGCTTGAGTTCGGCCCCGGCCACGGCGCCAGCCTTCACTGCTGGCTCTGGATTCCGCCTAACCTAGTGAAGAAACCCGCGCCGGTTTTCCTGGTCGACAACCTGCGGTATACCGAGTTCGCGCGGGAGGGCTTCGATCAGGGCAAGTCCCTTATTTGCGTCTACAACGCCACTGATCCTGTCTATGGCTCAGACAAGAAAGACGAATCCGCGTCCTACAATGACTTGTTTGGTAAGTGCGATTGGTCCGAGTTCAGGCGGCGCGGATGGAGCGCTTCCCGAGCCGTGGATTGGCTCATGACGCTTGATCTGGTCGCGCAAGACGGAATCTACATCGGCGGTCATTCGCGGTCCGCGAAGCAAGCCCTCGCATGCGCGGCGTTCGATGAACGTATTGCGGGCGTTATCGCGTCGTCTCCCGGCTCCGGCGGCTCTCTGCATTTCCGATTTTGCGACCAATACTACTA
>JAXDCU010000508.1:0-10874 GCA_034677645.1 Verrucomicrobiia bacterium | reverse complement strand
CTGAGACGGAGATGAGTGGTTTCGGGAACGAATCGCTCGGAGTCGTCGACGAACTGTCTGATGCGGCTCTTGACCTCCGCGCGCCGCGCCGACATGGCGTCCTCGAGCAGTGTTTGAGCGGCAGCATCGGCTTGCACATGACCGGCCGTGAGCTTGTGGTGTGACAATGGCACAAGAGGATACTTGCGCAACAGCGCCAACAAAACCGCTTTTTCGATCCTGCTTATCCGGAATTTGTAGCGCTCCTTTTCGGCTTCCAGCAACATCATGACTTGTCGCGCTCCATGGTGGCGTGGAGCCCATACTCCTGAAGTTGGTGCACATGGAACTCAGCCCGCTCGAGAGTCTCGCGCGCGAGCAGACTTCTGCCTTTATTGTGGACCTCCAGCATATGGTGCTCGGCTTTCTGGCGTTGCCACCCAAACACAACCTGAAACACGTGCGTCACATAAACCATCAGATTCACCGGATCATTCCAGCAAATCACCAGATAACCGGGATCAAGAGTGTCTCGCGGCCGGCTTTCCTGGTCGCTCTCGATCTCCGGCGCAACAACCACCGGTTCCTCCGCCACTGACATGACCGCACCATATGTGATAAACGCTCGGTTTTCAACCTCCCGGCGACGGAAAGCCTCAGTTGCGAGTTGCATTGTGAGCGTTAATGATTTCACATTCTGACGCCGCATTTCTTGAGGCGTACGTCTGTTACATGAAAGCCGCTTACATCAATCAGACCGGGCCGCCGGAAAACATCAGCTACGGAGAACTGCCGATGCCCACCGCGTCCGGCACGCGAGTGATTGTCAAGGTGGGCGCTGTCGCGGTGAATCCCGTCGACACCTACATAAGATCGGGGCTGGTGAGAATGGACTTGTCTTTCCCGTTTATCGTGGGCTGTGATCTGGCTGGCGTGGTCGAGGAAGTCGATCCTCAAGCCACCCGTTTGAAAAGAGGCGACCGAGTGTGGGGAAGCAACCAAGGTCTTCTGGGCCGACAGGGCACATTTGCGCAATACGTATCCGTGGATGAGTGCTGGCTCTACCCGATCCCTCCGGGTGTGTCAGACGAACAGGCGGCCGCAACAGCCATGGTGGGCATCACGGCGCACCTGGGACTGGTGCGTAACGCGCGACTGCAGAGAGGCGAGAGCATTCTGGTAAACGGCGCAAGTGGTGGTGTTGGATCGACGGTGGTGCGGATCGCCAAGCTATTGGGGGCGAGAGTCATCGCCGCGGTCGGCGGCAGCGCAAAAGTCGAGCCTGCGCTTGAGATGGGAGCCGACCATGCAATCGACTACAAGTCCGTCGGAGTCGAGTCGGCGCTGCGGAAGATCGCGCCGAGCGGCGTGAACGTATGGTGGGAAACAAGTCGCGAGCCTGATTTTGATCGTATAGTGAGCGGCTTGAGCGCTCGCGGACGCATCGTTCTAATGGCAGGACGCGAGGCGAAGCCGTCTTTCCCGGTGGGGCCGTTCTATGTCAAGGGCTGTTCGATGCATGGCTTTATTATGTTCATGGCCCACCCGTCTGAACAGTGGCAGGCGGCTGTTGACCTGAACCGCTGGATGAGCGAGGGCCGGCTTAAGACCAGGATTGACCGCGTGCTACCATTGTCGGAAACGGCGATGGCTCACAGGCTTCAGGAGGAAAACACACTTGCCCACAAGGGCACTGTGATGGGCAAGCTCGTCCTGAAACCCAACGCATAGGATCGGGCCCATGACGCTACGGGCACCGACGCGACGTGGCGCTAGCTCGCGGAATTTCCTCGAACAGCGCGGTGTGGCGGAGGGGTGTCCATGCAACCTCGGCGATCCTCTTGACGGGATCGTTCGGATGCGGCTGCGTCGCGCTGCGTGGATGCGCGTAGGTGCTTGCCATGGCTGGCCAGCCCATTATGCTGCTCGCGAACATTGACATCGATTCAACCTGTATTCACTTATGCCAACTCCCCTGTCAAACCGCTTGGCCGTGTGTAGCTGGTCGCTCCAGCCGACCTCAGCGGATGATCTATTCAACAAACTGGCCCAGACTGGCATTGCCATGGCCCAGATCGCACTAGACCCGATCCGCGAGAATGCCGGAGGCGCCTGGACTGACTTCTCCAGAAAATACGCTGAGCGCGGGGTCAAATGCGTCTCGGGCATGTTCGGTACTGTCGGTGAAGATTACTCGACCCTCGAATCGATCAAACGAACCGGCGGAGTTGTCCCCGACGAAAACTGGGAAGCGAACTGGCGCAACATTCAGGCGGACGCTGAGCTCGCCAAACAACTTGGCTTGGGACTGGTGACCTTCCACGCCGGCTTTCTACCGCACCAGGAGAGCGATCCCGCCTTCGGAAAGCTGCTGGACCGCATCCAACGCATAGCGGACGTGTTCGCTCGGCATGGGATCGAACTCGGTTTTGAAACGGGCCAGGAGACCGCCGCCACGCTTCGATCGTTTCTGGAGAAGCTGGGCCGATCTGAAGTCGGGGTGAATTTCGACCCCGCCAACATGATCCTCTACGATAAGGGCAATCCCATCGAGGCGATGCGCGTGCTTGGACCCTGGCTTCGCCAATGTCATATCAAGGACGCCCGTCGCACCAAGGTCCCAGGCACGTGGGGCGAAGAAGTGGTGGTCGGAACGGGCGAAGTTGACTGGAAGGCTTTTGTCGCCGCGCTCGACGAACTGGGGTTTGTCGGTTGGGGTTGTATCGAACGTGAAGCGGGCAACCAGCGCGCAACCGACATTCGAACCGCGCGCACGCTGATCGAACAATTGGCGCCGTGATCAGACGCGCTTTGTCCTCAAACCACAATCAATAAACCAATACATAACATGGCAAACGTAGGAGTCATTGGCCTCGGTTTCATGGGCCTCACGCACATCCGTGCTTATCAGCAAATCCCACAAGCTCGCGTCGTCGCGATCTGTGACGCTGTTCGCCTGCCGTCGGACGGGAATCTGTCGAGCATTGCGGGCAACATTTCGACGACCGACAACATCCAGTTCGACATGTCCGTGGTCAAGGGGTACCGGGACTACCACGAGCTCCTCGCCAACCCCGAGGTGCAGCTTGTCGATATCTGCCTTCCGACGCCCTTGCACGCGCAGGTGTCAATCGCGGCACTCAAGGCGGGCAAACATGTCATCTGCGAAAAGCCGCTGGCGCGGGACCTGGCCACGTGCAAGACCATTGTTGACGCTGCGCGCCAAGCGCGGGGTTTCTTCATGCCAGCCATGTGTCTGCGGTTCTGGCCGGAGTGGGTCTGGGTCAGGCACGCCATTGCCGCCAACCGATATGGGCGTGTGCTCGCGGCGCATTTCCGCCGTCTCTCCGGACCGCCGGGCTGGAGCCAGTCAACATATCTCAAGGGAGACGAGTCGGGGGGCGCGCTTCTTGATATGCACATCCACGATGCCGACTTCGTGCAGTTCTGCTTCGGAAGGCCGAAGCGTGTTTTTTCGACGGGTCTGAGCCTTTTGAGCGGAGCGATCGACCATGTGGTCACGCAGTACGAAGTGAGCGGTGGCTCTTGTGTCTCGGCCGAGGGCTCGTGGCTGATGAGCCCGGGTTTTGGTTTCAACATGTCATACACGGTCCTCTTTGAGCGTGCCACGGTCGACTACGACAGCGGGAGAGGCGCCGAAGTCTTGAAACTGTTTGTCAGTGGCGAGGACCCCAGAGTCATCCGCTGCGAGGGTGGCGACGGCTACGTTGGCGAACTGCGGCACATGATTGAGTCCGTCCAGTCATCCAAGGCCCCATCTATTGTAACGGTGGAGGACGGGATGAGCGCGGTCGAGATTTGCGAAGCTGAGGAACGTTCGATCAAGACCGGCCGGCCAGTGGCGTTGCCTTGAAGCGGCATAGCCGCGGGACTGGTCTTGCCGTCAGACAG
Source organism: Verrucomicrobiia bacterium (assembly GCA_034677645.1). Taxonomy (GTDB): domain Bacteria; phylum Verrucomicrobiota; class Verrucomicrobiia; order Limisphaerales; family J093; genus JAAYVR01. The sequence continues at coordinate 6,983 of JAXDCU010000508.1, read as the reverse complement.
ACCTATATCGGACTAAGTGGTGATGGCCACCGAGCGGAGGCCGTTCTTGGCGTGGGGCGTGGCGACCGCTGCCGTGTCGTGCGTAAGGATTTGACTGCGATGGGATGGAGGCATCCAGAAGGTCTCAAGTCGAAGAAGCTTTTGCGTCGTTGGCGGGAGCAGAAGGCGGAACTGCTCGCCGCCTTGCCGCTGCATCTGAACCAATGTTTGGCCAAGGGCAACGCCGAAGCCATTCATGAGCTTCGTGTCACGCTCCGCAGGCTACGTCTCTATGTTCGTCTTGGGCGGCCGCTCCTAGTCCGCAAAAGGCTCAAGGACTTCCTGCGGTGGGCAAGATGCGTTTCAAAAGCCACCAGCCCCGTTCGCGACCTGGACGTCGCCCTCGAATGGCTCCAGGGACGTGAGAACACCGAAGAGCTCATAGAGCTGCTGCAGGATCGACGGATGCGGGAGTGGCGCCTTCTTGTGCGGCGCGTGGCGACGCCGCCCCGAGGGTTGCTCAAAGGACTGACATCTCTGAGACCAAACTGCAAACCGCACGCCCGGCTTGCGAGGCGGTACCTCAAAATCGAGTCCAGTCTGGCCCACGGTGTCTGTCGTGGCGTGCTGCGATTTCTCGGCATGCGTGACGAGCAGCAACACCAGTTCCGGCGCTTGGTCCGCTGGTCCCGTTATCTCCGTGAAATCGGACTCCCGCGCCGGGCACGGAAGGATGACGCGTTGATCTCGGTCTTGGTGGAAATGCAAGAGGCGAGTGGCGATCGCCAGAACCTGATTCTTGCCGACATGGCATTGCGCCGGCTCCGGCGTCCCGTCGTCGTTGAGCTGCGTCGGGCTCTAGTTGCCCAGCAAGCGACAATTAGCACGCGCATTCGCTCGGCACTCAAAGCCGTGGGCGGTTTCTGTCCGCCCGAAACATAAATGCTGTCCGCGAATTTCGGCAAAGCAGTGTGGCTCGCGCGCGTCTTGAACGTGCGAGTGGCGCTGGCGATTCTGGCGGGAGTTGTGTGGGCGGCTGCGTTCCCGCGACCAGGATGGGCGGGGCTGGCATGGATCGCGCCTGGACTGATGCTTGCTGCGGCCTTGGGCGGCCGGCCAAGTCGAGCCTTCCGGCTGGGGTATTTGTCAGGGCTTGCCTATTGCCTGCTCTCGCTACATTGGCTCCTGTACAATCCTTTCCCCATGGGCGCATTGGCTGGATGGCTCGCGCTATCGTTCTACCTGGCGCTGTATCCAGCGGTCTGGGTCTGGTTTTGCCTGCGTGTGTTGCCAGGGTGTCCGAAAGCGACACAGAGTGACGCCGACTCCGGGACGACATTGTGCCGGCTTGGTAGCGTGGTGGAGCCCATCGCAAGCATCGCGTGGTTGGATCGGGTCCTGTGGTGCATCGTGGCCGCGGCGGCTTGGGTCGTTCTTGAGACACTGCGGGCGCGACTATTCACGGGCTTTCCATGGAACTCACTTGGCGTGTCGCAACTGCCTCTGTTGCCCCTGATTCAATTGGCCTCCGTCACGGGTGTATACGGGATTTCGTTCTTGGTGGTCTGGGGTTCAACCGCGCTTCTCTGCACTGGAGCGACAGTAATGGCCCAAATCGTTAGCCCATCGCGTCCAAAGTGGGCGGCTGTTTCCACACCCGCCTATCGTGGGCAAGTCGAGATATCACGCCCACACCCTTTCAGGACGTCGTTCAGACTCGCCTTCTTCGCGGATGTCGGGTTTCCGCTTGTCGTGGTGTTGTTGCTGACTTTTGCCGGCGGCGCGCGCCTAATGCGAAGAACGCCGCCCGATCGTGAAATCAAAGTGGCTCTGGTCCAGCCGAGCATTCCGCAGCGGCGCATCTTTGATCCGCAAGAGTCTACCAACCGCTTCGAGACGCTCATGAGCCTTACTCGGCTTGCTCTTGCGGCGAAGCCGGACTTGGTTGTCTGGCCCGAGGCGTCGCTTCCCAGTTTCGATGAATCGCACTTCCGGATACTGACGAACGCAATAGCCGATCACGCAGTTTGGATGGTTTTTGGCGCTGACGATGCCGAGCCGCGGGCCGGCAAGGAAGAACAACAGAAGTACAATTACTACAACAGCGCGTTTCTGTTCGACCCCCTGGGCAGGTTCGTCGCGACATACCGGAAAAGGCACTTGGTTGTTTTTGGTGAATACGTCCCGCTCGAAACGTGGTTCCCGTTCATGAGGCACCTGACTCCCATCGAAGCCAGCATAACACCGGGCACGGGGCCAGTGCGCTTCGAGATCGAAGACCCGCGCGCGGTCGTCTCGGTATTAATCTGCTTCGAGGATATACTCCCGCACCTTGCAAGAGAACAGGTGGATGCCGACACCGACTTCCTCCTCAACCTTACGAATGACGCATGGTTTGGGGAAAGCGCCGCCCAGTGGCAACACGCCGCCAATGCGGCGTTTCGCGCCGTCGAAAACGGCTTGCCGCTTGTCCGATGCACCAACAACGGCTTGACCTGCTGGATTGACTCTTATGGACGCATGCGCGATGTCGGGTTTGGGGCAGGCAAAGACGTCTATGCCTCAGGCTTTAGACTGATCAATGCCCCGCTATTGCCGCTGGGGACCACTCGAGCGCCGACTTTCTACCGGCAGCACGGCAACTGGTTTGGATGGTGCAGTCTGGTGCTGTGCCTTGGTGGAGCGGCTTGCAGGCGTTTCTGGTTATGATCTGACCGCCTTGTCCCAAAACACCGGGGCGCGTTCAACCCCTGAGCGTCAAGCCGCCCAGGCTGGCGGATTTCGCAAGCGATGAAGCGTTTCGCCGGCCTTTGGCACCAGCAGAACGCCTTCTCCCTCCCTGTTCGCGTAGTCGCCAGTCCGGATACCGCGCGGGTCTCGGTAACCGAGGTTCACGCCGTGACATTTCCCCATCGGAATTCCGGTGGCCAAGGTGACCCGCACTCGCCCGGTCTCGCGGCCGTTGACATAAGAGCCAAGACCGAACACATGAGTCGAGTGGGCCAACACACCCCACGGGAAGTTTTTGAAGTGCTCCCACTGGCTCAGAAAATAGTCGCGGCAATGATATCCGATTTGCTCGATGGTCGGGCCGTGTGTAGCCGAGAACTCCGAGATATGCGGCGCGTAAATGATCAGCTCGCCTCCGTCAGCAACCACCGGTTCGAGTTTGTACATGCATTTGCCAGCCGTCCATATCTCATCGTACATCTTTGGCGCGCAAGCAAGGACCGTGCGGTAGGGCTTGTCATGGTAGACAACGTGGAGCTTGTTAGACAGGTCACTTGCGGCGTCCCAAGCCTCTTCTGGGCCGCCCGCGAAAATGCCGGCCAGGCCCTCCCCTTCAACCGCAAGACAAAAACAGGTTTTCTTGACCTGAACAAGCCGCGCAGCCCGGTCCACCACCTTCCGAACAGGAGTCCACTTGCGACCAATAATCTTGGGCGTGGTGATTACCGCGCCAAGCCAGTGGAAAAAATTCAGAATCCGCGGTCCCGCGACACCGGGAAACAGATACTTGTTGCCGCCGGAGAAGCCGATGACTTCGTGCGGAAAAACAGGGCCGATGATGATAAGCCGGTCGTAGTCGAACAGCCTGCGGTTGACCTCGACTGGCACTTCCAACTCGAACAGACCCGCCGTGAGTTCCTTCACCTCGCTGGCGCTAATCGTGCCAACGGACGCCAGAGCAGCAGGATCGTTCCAGGCGTGATTGAAAAACCGGACGCCCGAATAGGTCGTCGCTCGCTCGGACTCGGTGATCTCGAGTCGACGACAAATCGCGGCTTCGCTCATCGGCTGGTGCGTGCCAAGGGCAACGATCACGTCGAACCGCTTTGTACAGGTCGCCAGGTGCTGGTGCAGCGCTCGGAATATGCACCCGACCGGCGCGGTCCTGGTGCTGTCAGGGACAATCAGCAGGGTGCGTTGATCTCGATAATCAGGAGCAGGACAAGCCCGTGCCACGACACCGGGGACCGCATCGGCCGCCAGCAGGCTTCCTTGTTTTCCGATCGCCGAAATCATCAGCTCAAATCGTTTGCGCCAGAAAACCGCCGTCGACGCGTATGTCGGCGCCCGTGACGAATCCGCTTGCTTTTCGGCTTGCCAGGAAGATCGCCGCGCCAACCAGTTCGGACGCTTCGCCCATGCGCCGCATTGGTGTGTGTTCAAGAACGGCCGCGGCGCGCGGGGTGGGCGAACCGTCGGCGTTGAACAGAAGTCGACGATTCTGCTCGGCGGGGAAAAAACCAGGCGTGATGGAGTTGACCCTCACCCCCTTCGAGGCCCATTCCCGCGCCAGAAACCTGGTGAGGCTCAGAACAGCCGCCTTTGCCGCCGAATAGGCAATCACGCGGGAGAGCGGGATGTGCGCTGACACACTGGCGATGTTGATTATGCTGCCGCGTCCGCGCGCCGCCATGGCCGGACCGAATTCCTGACACGGGAACAAGACACCGCCGCACAGGTTGAGGTCGAAATTAGCACGCCAAGTATCCGCGCTGATGCACTCGAGCGGCTGCTCGGCTGTGACCTGTGCCGCTGGATCGTTGCCACCCACGGCGTTCACGATGACACTCGGCACATCGAACGCCCGCGTCACCTCCTCGCGCGCTGAGCGAAGATTGGACCGGTCCATGGCGTTGGCCGGGACAAAAACAGCGCGACCACCATTGGCGACGATGCTCTTCACGCGCGCTTCGCCGCGCTCAACCGAACAATCCACAACCGCCACCCGAGCGCCTGCCTGGGCGAGACCCTCCGCCATGGCGCCTCCTAGCGCGCCACCGGCGCCCATTACCACCGCCACTTCATTCGACAAATCGAACAAGTCCATAGTGTGATTCAATTTGCCCCACACTCTCCTTTTCGGAAAGCGAAAAGAAAGAGCAATCCCACCCAACGCTCAATCCCGCCGCGCCGCTAGAGCATACAAATGCGTTGCAGTCGTTACATACAGAACTCCGTTGGCTGCGGTCACGGTCGAACTGACTGGCGCACCCAAGTCAACCGTGCTTAACACGTGTTTCTGTCGCGCGGCGGCAAGTATCACAAACTGACCGCGACGCGTTCCCAAATACACCTTGCCGTCAGCGACAAATGGCGACGCCCAAACCTCACCGCTCAGTTCATGAGTCCAACAGCCTTGTCCCGTTCCCGCGTCCACGCAGTGCAACGTGTGTCCACAATCGGCCACATAGGCCAAGCCTTCGTGAACAACTGCCGTTGACATTGTGTGACGCACAAGGGGGTATGACCACAACTCCGCGGTCCGTCCCGCGCCCGCGTCGGCCGCTGCCTCGATGCACTTCAACCACGCTTCGTTCTTGCCCCAAAAAATGTCGCCACCGCCGGCGAGGTAGAGCTTGCCTTGGTGAAGCACAGGCATGCCGTAGAAGTTGCTCGGACTTTCGCGTCGGTTGCCGTTAAACTTGTGCACGTTTGTCTTGGGGGCGCCAGGGTCAAAGTCGAACTGCCACACTTTTCGGAGCAGCGCTGGCTCAACCGAGCCCGCGCCCGTCGTCTTCGGGCCAGATGACACGTTCAGCGGTTCGAATGCGTATACAAAACCATTGCCCGCGGCGAAGAACACCAAAGGTCGGTCGTCGATCTCAGCGAGCGCGGGCGAAGACCACGTCGAATGAAAGATATTCGGTGCGATCGGTTCTTCGTCGCGCGCCAAGTAGGCGCCTGTCAGCTTGTCGAGCACGACAAGGCTGGGTGCGTCAGGAGTGCGGATGCGCTTGTGTGTGTTGTCAACGCCCGTGCTCGTGTTCAGGTAAAGATGCGGACCGTTAATCAGGATCGAACCGTGAACCGAGTCGTGCGCCCAAATACCGGCGCCGTTGGTCAGATCGAAAACCCAGAGCACGTCAGCGTCCGTCGGACCGGGATTGAGAGGTTCGTGGTCCGCGGGCGACATGTGGCGTCCCTCGTCCTTGAACGGGCCGTCGTTGCCGTTGTAAAGGCCATCGAGGTCGAGCGCCATGACCCCGGCGCGATTGTTGACGATGTACACCCGGTTGCCCTCGATCGTCGCCGAGGAACAAATCCCAGCGTGTGGCCAGTCGAAGAAGATGTCCTCAACGCGTTTGGGCACAACCAACTGCCAGAGAAAGCGCCCGTCTTTCTCGTCGAAGCACATCAGCACCCCACGATCGCCGGCGTGTTTCGGATCGCGCGGTTCGCCGTTGTTCGTCCCGATCAGAACTCGCCCGTTGCCAATAACCGGTGACGAGTGGGTCTCGGTGCCCAGTTTGGCCATCCACTTGACGTTCTGACCGGATTTCGGATCGAAAGCTTCCGGCAAGCCCCGCTCGGTCGATACCAGGTTCCGTGTCCATGCCTCGCCCCACTGTGGCTGGTCGCCGGCTCGCAATCCGCGCCAAGGCGCCAGAACTATCAACACCGTGGCAAGCATGAGTGCCAGCATCGCGCGGCGCGCGTCACAAGCGAAGTTCGCGCTCGCATGGGACGAACATGCGGCCAGGGACGGCTGAGCGTCGTGAGCTGTTGAGGCCGAGAATATCATCTCACAGTAGTCGCCATGAACCAGGTAGGGACCGATTCCACTCGGTCCCTGATTTCGCACAACAAACGGGGACGCGGTGGAACGCGTCCCTACCGCGCGGTTCAAGGTCCCAAAGCGTGTTCACGGAAACAAGGAGACTTTCCCTGTTCGTCAGGCATTGATCAAGCTCGGCATCAAAACCACGTCAGTGGCATGTAGTATATCTCACTTTCTCGCGGTTAGCAGGCGTGGCCGCGTCGGGGTTTTGTTGCGTTCGTGCTTGTTGATGCGGTGGCGATAACAGACAATCGGGCGTGAGGTTGATGCGATGCGCATGCTGATCAATAAGGCTCTGGCCGCGACCGCGCCAATCGAGAGCGTCACTCTCAAAGGGTGGGTGCGGACGCGGCGGGATTCAAAAGGGTTCTCGTTTCTCGAACTCAACGACGGATCTTGTCTGGCAAGCATCCAGGTGATAGTCGAGTCTGGCACG
>JAXDCU010000507.1:0-5086 GCA_034677645.1 Verrucomicrobiia bacterium | reverse complement strand
TTTGCTCGGCCAGCGTCATGTCGTGGAGCATTTTCGACTCGGCCCGTAGCATTACGACGACGATTGCGGCCGAGATGGCCGAAGCCGTGTCCGGGAGTCATCATTACCGGATGCTGTTCATGCTCGGCGCGCTCTTGTTCGCCGTGACATTCGTGTCAAATCTTGCAGGGGACATCATCATACACCGGCTCAAGGGGAGACTGGAGGGCAGGAAATGAGCGGTTCTTCCGGGTCAACCGCCTCCGTTTCCGGCAGGCATTTTCGAGCCGAGCGTCTTGATTTCTTTTCGTTCTTCTTCACGGGGCTCACGGGACTGGCCACGCTGTTAATTCTTGGAATCCTGGCGGTGATACTCTTGAACATAGTATTGAATGGTTGGCAGGCACTGTCGTGGCGATTTGTGAGCACGATTCCCGAGAAGGATTTTTTTGATCCCGCCACGACTGGCGTACTGGCGATGATTGTTGGCACAACCAGCCGCGTACTCGTCATGACGATCTTCGTCTTGCCTGTGGGGGTGATTACCGCGATCTATCTGACCGAGTATGCCCCCATGCGATCTCCAGTCACACGCGTGATTCGTGGGGCGGTGAACAACCTGGCCGGCGTGCCGTCGATCGTGTTTGGCCTGTTCGGGCTCGGTTTCTTTATCAACTTTATTGGCGCGAGTCTGGACGACGCGCTTGGGAACTCGGAACCTACATGGCGGCAGCCTTCCATTCTGTGGGCATCCCTGACTTTGGCTGTGATGACGCTCCCGGTTGTGATCGTGGCCACGGAAGAATCGTTGCGTGCAATTCCAGCCGGAATCCGCGAAGCCAGCCTGGCGCTTGGCGCGACGAAGCTCGAGACAATCGCGCGCGTGGTATTACCCCAGGCTCTGCCTGGTATCATGACGGGCGGAATCCTGGCGGTGAGTCGGGCCGCGGGCGAAGTGGCGCCCATTCTTTTTACCGGTGTCGCTTACTACATGGCGGACCTCCCCAGTAAACTCACTGACCAGTTCATGGACTTGGGCTACCACGTGTTTGTGCTGTCCACCCAGTCCCCGAACATTGAGCAAACGCGGCCAATCTTGTACGCCACAGTCCTGGTGTTGCTCCTTTTGACATTTGCATTGAACTTGACAGCCGTCCTCATCCGAGCCCATGTGCGGCGGAAACTGCGCGCTTTGGGCTGAGACCACACGCGGACGCAATGCATCAAGAACCATCCAAGAGCGTTGAGATCGCCCTGGCCACTGAAGTGTCAGCGATTCCGCCAGAAAGCCCCAAAATGATAGACGTGGAGTGTCTATCTCTCTGGTACGGCCAGACGCAGGCTCTCAAGGACATCACGCTGCGAATCTGTCAGCGCATGGTGACGGCGTTCATCGGCCCCTCCGGCTGCGGCAAGTCCACGCTACTCCGCTGTTTCAACAGGATGAACGATCTGATAGAAGGCGTGCGCGTCGGAGGACGAATAACGATTGGCGGTCACGACATCAACGCGCCAGATGTTGACGTAATTGAACTGCGCAAGCGCATTGGCATGGTGTTCCAGAAATCGAATCCTTTCCCCAAATCGGTCTATGACAATGTGGCTTATGGGCCACGGCTTTTGGGCGTGCGCGCCAAGCGGGAGCTCGATGTCGTCGTCGAGGATAGTCTGCGCCGCGCCGCGTTGTGGGAAGAGGTCAGGGACCGGTTGCGTGAGAGCGCTTTGGGGCTTTCCGGGGGCCAGCAGCAGCGCTTGTGCATTGCCCGCGCCATTGCGGTGAAACCCGAGATAATCCTCATGGACGAGCCAGCATCAGCGCTTGACCCGATCGCAACCTCTCGGATAGAGGATCTGATACTCGAGCTGAAGCGGGACTTTACAATTGTCATTGTCACGCACAACATGCAGCAGGCGGCGCGCATTTCAGACCACACTGGTTTCTTCTATCTGGGGGAACTGATCGAGTTCGGGTCGACACGCCAGATTTTCACGAATCCGAAAAAGAAGCGTACGGAAGACTACGTGACGGGGCGGTTTGGGTGAGTTATTTTTGAGAAATGGAAAGGCACTTCGAAAACGACATTGCTCTGTTGCAGCAGAAGCTCCTTGCCATGGGGAGCCATGCCGAGAAAGCAGTCCGCGAAGCCGTCGTCGCGCTTTCAACGCGCAGCGACTTGCTGCCGGAGACCGTGAAAGAAAGCGACGTGGTCATTGACAAGTTTGAAATCGAGATAGACGAACTCGCCGTCAGCCTGCTATCACGCGCGCCGCTGGCGTCTGATCTGCGTTTTGTAATGGTGGCTACGAAGGTTTCCCAGAACCTCGAGCGCGTTGGCGACGAAGCGACGAAGATCGCCAAGCGCGTTCTCCAGCTCAATAGCGTGCTGCCGCTAAAGGTTGGTGTTGACATTCCGGGCCTGGCGGACCGCTCACTCCTTTTGCTCAAACAGTCCCTTGACGCATTTGCGGCGCGGGACGCAGTCCGCGCCCGCGCGCTGATCGAGTTGGACAAGCCCATTGACTCGTTGAATCGGCAAATTCACCAGCAACTCACCGACGCGATGACGGCCGACAGCTCGGCGATTGTCCGGTGCCTGCACCTGATGGTGGTGTCCAAGAGCCTCGAACGTGTGGCTGACCACGCGAAGAACATCGCTGAAGAAGTGGTCTACTTGTGCGAGGCACTTGACATTCGACATCCGAAATCGGTCGGCACACAGACAACATGAATCCCAAAGTGCTGGTTGTTGACGACGAACCAGATGCAGTGGAGCTCGTCGAGTTCAACCTCAAACAGGCGGGACTTGATGTGATCGTTGCGTCTGACGGCGCGGAGGCCCTCCGCAAGGCGCAGTCGCATTTGCCTTCCCTTATTGTCTTGGACCTGATGTTGCCAGAAATAGACGGACTTGAAGTGTGCAAGCTCCTGCGCCGAAACCCGGCAACGGCATCGATACCGATTCTGATGCTCACTGCCAAGGTTTCAGAGACCGACCGCATCGTGGGGCTTGAGCTCGGAGCGGAGGATTATTTGACAAAACCATTCAGTCCGCGTGAGCTCGTCTTGCGTGTCAAGCGCATCCTCAATCGGGGCAACAAGCTGCCAGCCAGGAAAGAACGTCTCATATTTGGGGAATTGGCGATTGACCTGCCTTGCCACGAGGTGACATTCAAAGGCAAACAGGTTGATTTGACCGCTACTGAGTTCAAGTTGCTGACGCTGCTTGCGGAACGCGCGGGGCGTGTGCAATCGCGCGACACTCTTCTCCGGGATGTTTGGAACTATGACGCTCTCATTGACACACGCACCGTGGACACCCATATGCGGCGGCTCCGGGAGAAACTCGGCCCGGCGGCGAAGCACCTCGACACCATCCGCGGCGTTGGTTACCGGTTCGTCAAGTGAACCTCGTGACCAGCCAATGTGCGTCGACCCCTTTGCTGCAAAACCTCAACATGAACCGTACCTGTTCCCGGGATGGCGAGGTTTCTGCCATGCCGCCCGCATCCCCAGGGTCTTATTAAGTCCGGCTCCGCGGGAGCGTCGCCCTAACACGCGCTTCATGGTCGCGGAGCTTCCGCGCATGAACTTGGCAATGCTCCATGGCACGAGCATTAGAGAATACCTCGGAAGTTCTGCTCCTTGAGTCTGATCTGCCACGTCATGTGGTTCGCTCTTACAATATTGCTTTTGCTCGCCCTCGGAGCCCTGCATCTTTGGTGGTCGCGCCGGTTTCGGGAAGCGCGCGCCGCCAGCGAGTCAGAAACCGCGAGGCTCAAAAACAGGCAGGTACAGGCTCTCTCTGAAGCTCAGGCCCAGCAGGCGGCGTTGTTCGACAGCATGGCGGAGGGCTTTTTGCTGCTCGACGCCAGAGGACGCATTCAGATGTCAAATCGCGCCTTCAAGGAACTGTTCGCGATCAGCGCTGAGCTCCCCGGCAGGACGGTGCTTGAAGTTGTTCGGTTGCACGAGCTAGCTGACTTGGTTGCTCGGCTGGTGCGCGAAGACCGGGTGCTGGGTTACGAACTGCGTCACCATGGTGACACCACCAGATGCATTGAGGTCAACGCCGCCAGCATAAGAGACTCCTCAGGTGGCCTATTGGGAACCGTGCTTGTTTTTCACGACCTCACACGCGTGAAGCGCCTCGAGGAAAGCAGCTCAGACCTTGTCGCTAACGTCAGCCACGAGCTCCGCACGCCGATCTCCATGATCAAGGGCTACGTGGAGACTTTGCTGAGCGGAGCCAAGGACGACCCTGCCGCGCTCACGCGATTCCTTGGCATTATCGAGCGCCACTCGAACCGCCTGGCTCTCTTGATCGACGATTTGCTTGTCAGCTCTGAGCTTGAATCGGGTCGCGCGAGTCTGGCTTTGGAAGCAGTGGCGCTACGGCCTATTGTAGATCGAGTTTTCGAGGAACTTGAGCCTCGCGCGCGCGCCCGCGGCGTGAATCTCGTTAACAAAGTCACCGACCTCGTCGCCCATGCCGACGGGGATCGTCTGCGGCAGGTTTTTGTCAACCTGATTGACAACGCAATCAAGTATGGCCGTCAAGAGGGCGTTGTTACGGTGGGAGGGCGGGCCTTGGACGATCGTCTGCTGCAGCTTTGCGTGAGCGACGACGGACCTGGCTTGCCGCCTGAGGCGCTCTCAAGGCTTTTTGAGCCGTTCTATCGCCTGGACAAGGCCCGTTCTCGCGAGCACGGGGGAACTGGTCTTGGTCTTTCAATAGTCCGCGACATCATCCGGCGTCATGGAGGAGAGATTTGGGTGGAAAGTGAAGCGAGCAAAGGCGCCGCGTTTTTTTTCACCGTGCCTCGCCACGTCGCCGGCCAACCTGTTCAGACAAGCCTTTTGTGACTCATGTCTCCGCGCATGATGGTCGCTCCATGCGCCGTTTCATCAGTCGTCCGTGGCCATGTCAACCAGAACCGCCAGTTCTAGCTTGCGCTCGACAGATTCGTGAGTTGATGCCCGAGAAAGCCGCTCGCTGCGCGGTTTCGAGTCGCCCGGCGATCCGTTCCTTACCAAGTCCCAGTCGTCAACATCGAGACTGAGGTGTGTAGCTTGAGCTGGTTTGATTGGCTCAGTCTCCAAAGGGCT
>JAXDCU010000506.1:0-4482 GCA_034677645.1 Verrucomicrobiia bacterium | reverse complement strand
AATCGCCACGTATTTCTCAGTCACCCCGGTCTTGGCGGTGGTCGTGTCATTCAGTTCCGCGGGAAGAGGAGGAATACAGTCCGCCTTGACGCGGATGACGGCCGCGTCGCTTCCCGGGCGGAGGATGGTGTTGTTTCGGACCATGTGGTCGTATTGGCGGTAGACCCAATTCTTTGATGCAATCGTCGGCCAAGCTAGCAGTCTTCTCAAGATCGGGCATGGGTCGGTCGTGTCGCTGATGGCGTCGAGGCGGAAAGCGCGGACAGATTCAAGGTAGGCGGGTTCTCTGGCTTCGCGTGTGTAGACTGGCGATTCATCGGCGATCAGCTTGGCGGGGATGTCGGCGACAACCTTGCCGTGGCTCTTCACCACCATATGGCCTGTGTCGGTCACTTGTCCGATTTCAGCCCAGGGCAAGTCCCATTTATCGAATATCCGTTTCACCTCCTGTTCGCGTCCGCGGCGCACGATGATCAGCATTCGTTCCTGTGATTCGCTGAGCATGATCTCGTAAGGCGTCATGTTTGGCACGCGCCGCGGGACCTTGGCCAAGTCTATCTCGATGCCAGTGCCCGCCCGCGCCGCGGTCTCGCAAGTTGAGCATGTCAGGCCAGCGGCGCCCATGTCCTGAATCCCCGCCACGGCGCCCGTGGCGAGGAGTTCGAGGCAAGCTTCGCACACGAGTTTTTCCATGAACGGGTCGCCCACCTGCACGGCCCCGCGTTGCACTTCAGCGGATTCCTCGGTCAAGTCCTGTGAGGCGAACGCGGCTCCCGCCAGGCCGTCTCTTCCCGTGGCGGGTCCTACATAGAAAACAATATTCCCAACGCCACTTGCGCGGCCACGAGCTATCTGGTCATGCCGAAGAACTCCAAGGCAGAAGACGTTCACCAGCGGATTGCCCTCGTAACTCGGATCGAAGTAGACATCACCGGCGACAGTTGGAATGCCGAAACAGTTGCCATAGTGAGCGATGCCAGCTACCACGCCACCAAACAGACGGCGGACTTCGGGGTTCTTCAGTTCACCGAATCTGAGAGAATCGATCGCGCAAACAGGACGGGCGCCCATCGTGAAAATGTCGCGGATTATCCCACCAACCCCGGTCGCGGCGCCTTGGAACGGCTCGACTGCGCTGGGATGGTTGTGCGACTCCATCTTGAACGCAATCGCGAGCCCGTCTCCTATGTCCATGATGCCGGCGTTCTCCTCGCCAGCGCCGACAAGCACACGCGACGATCGTGTCGGGAATGTTCTGAGAAGCGGCTTTGTGTTCTTGTATGAGCAGTGCTCGCTCCACATCACGGAGAAGATTCCCAACTCAGTGTACGTGGGGGCGCGGCCGAGGATTCGCAATATGCTCGCATACTCGTCGGCGGTCAGGCCGTGTTCTCTCACCAGCTCGGCCGTGATGGCAGGCTCACTCATTCCAGGTGTCTTTCGTCAGAAGCGCCGAACATCCACGCGCGGAGAATGGAGTTGTCCCGATGCTCTTGCAATGTGAAACCTGCGACCCGAATCCATGCCTGACCGAGGCATTGGGCATGTAGAAACAATTGCTCCAGCGCGAAACTCAAGGCACACTCAAAGCCGTTGAAGCGTGAACGATGCTTTACCAGAGGTCAAACCTCCCCACTCGGATGACGGGTGCGATCCGGGCGTCTCGACGCCGCTCGTGGTTCCTTCGAACAAGGGGCGCCTCAGGTTGCTGAGCGACGTATTGAACCACGGCGGGCCGGGCTATCTTCAGTTTGCGATCACGAATATCTGCAATGCCCGGTGCGAGTTCTGCGGATTTGCCGTGAACCAGCTTGAGTCCAATCAACGCCGCAGTGTCACGCTGGCCGAAGCGCGCGATGTGATTGATGTCTGTGTGAGGAACCGGATTGGTTACCTGCTTTTCGTGGGTGGCGAGCCGATGGTCCACCGGGACCTGCCCGCAATGGTCCGGTACGCCACTCAATGCGGCATCCGGCCGATGATCTGCACGAACGGGTCGCTCTGGACGGACGATAGCATGCGCAGATACGCGGCTGACGGTCTGAGCAGCGTGATAATGTCCATCGACGCTCCGGACAGGGCGCTGCACGAACGGCACCGTGGCCTGGCGGATGTTTGCCGCAAAATCCAGGACGCTAACAGGCTGTTCGCGCATCTGGGCGTGCAGGCCGTAGCAAGCGTCACGGTCAGTCGGCTGATCCGGGACTACTCGGACTTGCCGGCGTTTTTGAGCGAGTTGGGTTTTCGGAACTGCACCTTTAGTTACCCGCTCACGACCTTGGGATCGAGCTACCTGAGCTGCAGCAAGTCCGATCTTGTTTCCTACACGAAAGAAGAACTGATCGACGTGTTCGATCGGATCAAAGAGCTGAAGCGTGCCGGCGCTATTGGCGTGCTGAATCCGTTGGAGTCGCTTTCCGAGATGCAGCGGCATTTGCGGGGCGAACCGGAGCGGTTCGAGTGTCTGGGCGGGTACAAGTACTTCTACCTCGACTGGAATCTGAACCTTTACCGCTGCCACTACTGGGAAGAACCGATGTGTCACATCGGCGACTTTGAGGCCTCGAAGCTCATCCGAGACGGGTGCACGCGGTGCATGATCGACTGTTATCGCGACCCGAGCGTTCTTCAATTCGTTGCCGTGAATGCGAGCGACGCTTGGAATCAATTCAAGCGCGGGAAACTGATCGATGCTAGCCGGCGCTTGCTTGACCGCCGCAATCTCACGTCACTGTGGGCGGTATGGGAGAACCGCAAGTGGATAGGAGACGTGTAGAACCGCGCCGCGCCGCGCGCGTCCGCTGAATGCGAGGTGTCGACCGATCGTCATGGCCACCGACCCTCGACCATGTCCACGGTCTGGAGCTTTGCCGGGTCCAAGACCATGTGTTTGATTCGCTGGCGGTTCCAACTGTAGGTGACGTGCACCATGTTGTCCGCCGCCTGGATCACGGCGGGGTAGGAAAACTCACCCTGAGGCGCGCTCTCCAGAACGCCAGCGGCCTGCCAGACCTTGCCATTGTTCGAAACGGCCAAGTTGAGGACGTTGCGGTCTTCCGCGCTGTGGTTGTAAACGACCAGAGCGCGATTGTCGCGGAGGACGACGCCATCCAGCGCGCTGTTCGGGTTGGGCAACGCATTTCGTCTGAGCGGCGTCCAGGAGTTGGCATTGTTAGTCGACCATGAATCGAAGACTCTGCCGGACTTGGTGCGGCAGAGCATCTGGAATTTCCAGTCGCCCCACTGAAGGAGAGTTGGTTGTATGGCCTGTACCGTGTAGGCCGAGTTCAATGGGCTTGTTCGCCACCAGAAGCTGAACGGGTCCGACGCCCACTCAACGTGCACGCGCCAGCCTTTGTCCTCCGAGCTAGAGCCGCAGATGAGCGTGCTGTTAATGAGCTCGATCGGCTTGTTCCGGACTGGTCCGACATAGCCGGTCGGGAGCTGCTTGACCTTGACCCAGCTTTTCCCATGATCGGGTGACATGCGCACCATGCCCCACCAATCCTCGGGGCTTGGGCCCACCTTGTAGAAGAGAAGGAGCTGACCGTTGCGCCGCAAGAACAGGACTGGGTTCCAGCAAGGGTAACGGACATTGGCTTTGGCATAGATGCCATTGGCTATTTCCTCGGCTGGGGACCACCCGTTGCCGGCGTTGCGGGCGAGCCAGATGCTCATGTCGGGCCCTCTTTCCTGACTGCCGCCGACCCAGGCAGCCACCAGTCCTTCCGGAGTTTCCGCGATCGTCGAGGCGTGGCTGCAAGCGTAGAGTGGGCTTGGGTCGATGAAGGATGACTGAACGACGGCAGGGGTGGCGTCCGCGCCCCTGGCGGTGAGCATAGCGTTGACCACCAGCGCCAACAAGGCGCCGCTCAAGCGAGTACCTAGACATCGAGATTTCATGATGTTCATGCGAGTCGATCGGCGCGACGCACCGCGCCCTATGTCTTCATAGCCCGGCACGCTTCGGATTTCAAGATATCGTTGCGCCATATCAATGCGCTGTCAAACAAGAGTCGGGCAGGCCTTCTCAGGATCAACACCCAGTTCCCTAATCGCCTGTGACGCCCTTGCGGGATCGAGCAAGCCTTTTCCAGCTAGAGCATGAAGTGCTGCTATCACCACGCACTCGGCATCCACCTCGAAGAACCTGCGGAGGCGATGACGGGTGTCGCTGCGCCCGTAGCCATCGGTACCGAGCGTGGTAAGGCCGCCAGGCACCCATGGCGCGATGAGGTCGGGCACCGCTCTGACGGAATCGGAAACAGCGACGAAGACGCCTGATTCGGGCGCGAGAGTGAGTTCGAGGTATGAGCGACGCGGCGGTTCGGTGGGGTGCAGGCGATTCCAACGTTGGCAGAGGATTGCTTCGGTGCGGAGTCGTTTGTAGCTGGTTGCGCTCCAGACATCCGCCGAGACATCGTATTTATCGGCGAGGATGTTCTGGGCTCGGAGCGCCTCGTTAAGAAGGGGGCCGCTGCC
>JAXDCU010000505.1:0-4235 GCA_034677645.1 Verrucomicrobiia bacterium | reverse complement strand
GCTGCCGTCGAGCCGGCCGAAATTTCAATATGCACTGGACTGATGTCTTTGCCGTGGCGTCGGCCTGCCCCCCTTGACTGATCCTCCACAGGGCAGGCTTGATTGACCGCCGGCGAACATCAAGAATGCAGGCCCGTACCCAATCGATGGGCGTTTAGATTGCTGAGCATGATATGAAAGCCGCCGTGCTCCACGGAAAGGAAGACTTACGCGTAGAGGATGTGGCGGAACCGTTGCTGCATTCAGGCCAAGTCCGGCTCTGTATTCAGGCCGCGCTCACGTGTGGCACGGACTTGAAGGTGTTCCGGCGGGGTTACCACGCCGCCATGATCAAGCCGCCGGCAATTTTTGGTCACGAAATGGCGGGCGTTGTCGGGGAAGTTGGCGCCGGTGTGGCAGATTGGCGGGTAGGGGATCGCGTAGTGGTCGCAAACTCAGCCCCTTGCGGCACATGTTTCTTCTGCCACGCGGGTCAGCCGAACTTGTGCGACGGCCTTACGTTCCTGAACGGCGCATACGCGGAATCAGCCGTTGTGCCCGATCAGGTTGTTCGAACCAACATGCTTCGGCTTCAACCCGCGACTCCTTTTGCCGACGCCGCGCTGACCGAACCGCTTGCATGTGTCGTTCTCGCGGTGGAGGAAACTGGACTGCGCCATGGAGAACGGCTCTTGGTCGTCGGTACGGGACCGATTGGACTGATGTTCATTGCGTTGGCTCGACAAATCGGCTGCGAGGTGACCGCCGTCGGCCGAGGCGAACACCGGTTGGCGGCGGCGCGGCGCCTCGGCGCCGCCGCGGCAGTTGACGCCAGCGGCCGTGAAACAGACCTCGCGAAGGCGGTCAAGGCTTCAGGCACGGGTCCGTTCGACGCCGTGATCGAGGCTGTCGGCAAACCGGAAGTGTGGGAATCGTCCGCGCGACTGGTTCGAAAAGGGGGCCGTGTGAATTTCTTCGGCGGCTGCCCGGCTGGCACGAGCGTCCGCTTCGAGACAGGGTGGCTTCATTACTCGAGCGTGCGACTGTTGGCCAGTTACCACCACACCCCCCAGACCGTCCGTCGCGCACTGGATTTCATCGAGCGCGGCGTTGTTCGGGCAGCGGACTTCGTTGACGGTGAATGTCCACTGAGCGAGCTGCCTGCGTTGTTTAAGCGCATGGCGCGTGGCAACCGGGCCATCAAGACTCTCATTCGAGTGCAGGAGTAGGGCAGGGGAATGGCAACGTGGCGCGGGAGCATTCGCGCTGCGCGACTTCGGCCATCCTCACGACGGAATCATTCGGTTGCGACCGCCTGACGCCGTGGTGGCTGTGCCTTGTCGGCATCGCACGCAATCAGCGTCGCTTCGGCGAGCGGCGGAATCCATTCTGTGCCCACAACCGCCAGACCATGCAAAAAGCCTCTCGCACAATGTGACCCGACATCTTCGAAGTCCCCTGATACCGGTCTGTGAAGACAATCGGCACCTCGGCGATCTTCAGCCCCTGACGCCATATGATATGCGTCAGTTCAATCTGGAAACTGTATCCGTTGGATTTTACCTTCGGCAGGTCTATTCGCTCAAGCGCCCGCCGGTGATAGCATTTGAATCCGCCGGTCGGGTCCGTAAACGGCATTCCAGTCACGAGCCGCACATACTTGGCGGCACTCATGCTCAGCAACAGCCTCGGCAGCGGCCAGTTAATAACTCGGATGCCGTTCGAGTAGCGCGTGCCCAGCACGAGATCTGCCGATCGCGCCGCCTCAAGGAACCGGGGAATGTCGTTCGGATCATGCGAGAAGTCGCCGTCCATTTCGAACACGAATTCGTACGTGCGCTCCAAAGCCCACGCAAATCCGGCGCAGTACGCGCGACCCAGCCCCTCTTTGCCGGGGCGATGCAGAACACGGACCGCGCTATCTCTGCTGGCGATCTCCTCCGCAAGCCGCCCCGTGCCGTCCGGCGAGTTGTCGTCCACGATCAAAATGTCGAGTTGGACGGGCAGTGAAAGAAGGCGCCGCGTCAGGAGCTCAAGGTTCTCGCGCTCGTTGTATGTTGGCACGATGACGAGTATGTCGGCAGGCATAGCGGGCACAGGAACGCGGGAATGCTACTTCCAGAGCGGATAAAGACAAAGCAGAAATCACCAAGGGGCCTGAAGTTTCAATTGCCAAGGCCCGAGTTTCGCAACTGTGCGCGGGAGTCAGGTGGCGGGAGAGGGACTGTGGAGGCAGGTGGGGTGGGTAGGGTGGGAAGAGGGCGCCTGGGGCGGATGGGGGTTGGCGCTTTGAGACGAGACCAAAGCAACATGCGCTTGAATTAAATATAACAAACATTGTGCGAACCAGCGATCTCCTAAACCTGTCACTGTCATCCACATCCACATCTCACACGCGTTCTCTCCTAGCTTCATCGCACCGGCCAGTATCGCCGCCATGCACGCCCGATAACGTTGGTTCGGCTAATGTCGCCCCATACCCGGCTGTCCAGACTCATCAGCGTGTTGTCGCCCATCACAGCATAGTGGCCGGGTCGGACATAAAGCTCCGCCTGCTCCGTTGGGAACCGCGGCGCGACCACGCCCGGGGCATTGTGATGCTGACGCGCCAGGAAATCGTTCACGTGTCCGCTGTATCGGTCCTCACGGGGCGGCCCCGTGAAGCTGTAGACCCGATCAAAACCAGGCGTTTGGGCATCCAACCGCCGCCCGTTTACCACGAGGTGCCGGTCGTTGCCTATCCTGAGTCGTTCACCGCCCAGTGCGACAAGCCGTTTAAGGTAGTAGGCGTCGCGTGTCAGCATCGGAATGTCGCGGGCGCCGAACACAACAATTTCGCCCCGGCGCGGCTGGCGAAAGTTATAGCTTATGCGGTCGACGAGAAGCCGGTCTCCGGAAAGCACCACCAGATTGATGACATCTTCGCCCTTCGAGTATCTGCGTCTGAGGTCGACGCGCGCGTGGGTAAAGAGCAGGCGCTCCCTGACGGCGCCCTGAACGGGGGGCAGGTCCCGTGGCACAAACCAGACCGTGTGCCACTTGTCACCAAGCACGAACCGCTGTTTGAGTCCGAAAGGCATCCCTGGCGCAAAAGGCAGGATTGGCTCCGGCGGGTCAATCCGCGTAATCCGTCCAGAAGCGTGTGCCTTGACGTAGTAGTAGCCGCGCCCCAAGACCGCTCGCTCGAAAGCTCTGTTCAACCACGACTCGGGTCGTCGCCATTCGTTGTTTCCCACGAGATTCACCACCTGCACTCCATTTAGGGTTGGCTGCATTGAACCTGTCGGAATCTGAGTTGGCTGCACGAAGAAGCACCGCACGGAAGTGACTAATACGACTCCAATCAACACCATTTCTGTAAGCTCTCTGAGTTTGTCCCGCGAGGTGTCGACAAGCCATCGCGCATTGGCGCGGCTCAGACCCTCCTCAGCCGCTCGCAAAGCCGCCGTTGAGCTTGGACGGCGCAGCTCTCTTCTGAGCTCATCGATTCGCTGAGTGAACTCATCCTGCGCATCGGGCGGGAGCAAGTCGCGCTGAGCGCGGCGCATTCGCAAAACATGGCGGCGCAGTTTGGCGGCTCGGCGCACGTCCTGGCTGGATACCGATTCTCGGATGGCTCTCATCAGGAGACTTCAACCGCGAAGTGAAGCCCGCGGCGGCCAGATTCCGCGGACAGGACGGGTGTCGTGCGGGCGTTTCAGTACCAGACCGCCCCAAATCGGCTGGTGATTGGCCAAAAGACCGCCAAGGCGCGGCCGACGACCTTGTTGCGAGGAAAGTCTCCCCACGTCCGCCCGTCAAAGCTATTCATGGTGTTATCGCCGAAAGCCAAGTAGTGCGACGGCCTGACGGTGAACACAGCGTTGCCATCGCGAAACAAGGGGGCGATACCGCGACCAGTGACCTCGATACCCACTTTGTCATTCACGTGCCCGGAGTAGACGCTTTCTCTCGGAGGTCCATTGAAAGAGTACACAAACTCGAAGTGCCGGTTATTGTGGTCGAGGCGGCGGCCATCAATACGCACATGGCGGTCATCGCCTATCTGGACGTTCTCTCCGGCCCACGCGATGAGGCGCTTGATGTAGTGAGTGTGCTGGATCAAATCCTGAATGCCGGTTGAAGTGAACACGATTATTTCGCCCCTGCTTGGGCGGCGGAAATTGTAGGTGAAGCGGTCGACGAACAAGCGGTCACCGCTTGAGATTTTCAATTTGAGGACCGTGTCACCGCGTTGAAAAGGCTGATTGATTTTG
>JAXDCU010000504.1:0-6666 GCA_034677645.1 Verrucomicrobiia bacterium | reverse complement strand
CTGTGGGCGAACCACAACGCGCCCGGCACATCCTAGATACCCGATTGCCTCGCCGTCACGCGACACTGGATCAGCAACTACTTCAGACTGCCGGAGTACCTCAGACTCGAAAACAAGCCACTGATCGTTATCTTCAGTCCCGACAGGTTGCGGGCCGACCTGGGCGCCGATAACGTTCGTGTCGCGTTCGATGCCATGCGAGCCGAATGCCGGTCGGCAGGCCTGGCCGGCCTTTGTCTGGCAGCCTGTATCGGCGAAGCCAGCCAAGCCAGGCAGGCCGCAGCGGAAGGCTACGACGCAGTCACTGCCTACACGTGGCCGGGATTTGGTGTGCCGGACGGACAGCTTGCGGCACCCTATGCTACACTGCTTGATGGTTACCGCCGTCAATGGGAGCAATTGACGAGCGACTCGACGCTGCCCCTAATCACACCCGTCAACGGAGGATGGGACAGCCGACCCTGGCACGGCGACAACAACCTAGTCCGATACGGGCGCACACCCGAATTGTTCAAGCGCCACCTGCAGGATGCCCGGCGGCTCCTCGACACCCACAAGAACCAACATGCCGTGCCCGGCATGATCCTCATCGAGGCCTGGAACGAATGGGGCGAGGGTTCCTACATCGAACCGCATCGCGAGTTTGGGTTTGGCTACTTGGACGCGATCCGCGAAGTGTTCACTGACGCGCCTGTCGTGCATCGTGACTTGGTTCCCGCCGACATCGGACTCGGCCCTTACGACGTGCCTGAGCCTGATACCACCCAAAGCTCCTGGGATTTCGCTCATGACGATGCAGGTTGGAGTAGCTCGATGAACCTGGCGGATGTGGCGGCGCTGGACGGTGTGCTTGAGGGAAGGTCCATTGGCAACGACCCGGCTTTTGTCGGTCCGCCAATCCAGGCGCGGGCGAGCGAATTCGAGGCGGTGAAGCTCCGACTCCGATTGCGCGGTGTCGATGGGAAAGGCTTCCACGACACAGGCCAGATTTTCTGGCGGACTGCCCGCCTGCCGGAAAGCCAGACAACAAGTGAGCGGTTCGAGGTGGTGGCCGATGGCCAGTGGCACGATTACCTCATCCCCGTTGCAAAGAACCGCCGTTGGCGAGGCGTTGTCACGCGCTTGCGCCTTGACCCGTGCAATCGGCCTGGAGTCGCGGTCGAGATTGACTCGATAAGTCTGCGGCCGCGCGCTTCGAGGTGAAATCTAGACTTCATCGGAGCGCCGGCAGTCCGCCGCTGGTCGATGGAGGAGACGAAAGCAGCCCCGCCAGATTGAATTCACTCTTCCCCATGTGGACATTTAGAGCTTGAACCGCTCGCGTGAATTCGAATGAACTAACCTAACGCGATAACGCGACATCGGTGATCAACTCATCTGGATTCAGCTTAGATGAAACGCTCATTCACTGCTTCCCTCGCACTGTTACTGGCGGCCTTGTGCCACACCGCCGTCGTCGCCGCCGATAACTCAATCTCCCTCGCGGGATTTTGGCGTTTTCAGCTCGACCGTGCCGACGCGGGCGTGAGCGAACGATGGTTTGCAAGTGAATTGTCCGAAGCGATCCATTTGCCCGGCTCGCTGCAGGAGCGCGGTTTTGGCGACGATATCTCCACCAACACAGTTTGGACAGGGTCGGTGAACGAGCGTTCCTGGTTCACGGCGGAGCGATACGCGCGCTATCGCCAACCGGGTAATGTGAAAGTGCCATTCTGGCTTCAAGCCAACAAGAACTACGTGGGCGTGGCATGGTATCAGCGCGACGTGACCGTGCCCGGCGCATGGCGCGGCAAGCGTCTTGTTGTGCGATTGGAACGCGCGCATTGGGGCACGACACTCTGGCTTGATGAGCGGATGATCGGCTCGCGCGACGCACTTGGCACCCCGCATGAATACGACCTCGGCGTGACCGTCGCGCCTGGCACCCACCAACTGACGCTGCGGGTGGACAATCGCGAGATCGTCGCCGTCGGATCGGACGCGCATAGCATCAGCGATCATACTCAGGGCAATTGGAACGGCGTCGCCGGACGTCTCGAACTGGTGGCGACCGATCCGGTCTGGTTTGATGACGTCCGCGTCTTTCCCGACGTCGCAGGGCGCCAGGCGCGTGTCATGGTCAAGCTCGGCAATGCCACCGGCCAGTCGGGCACCGGCACGCTCCAGGTCAACGCCCGGAGTTTCAACTGCCCCGGAACACAAGCGCCCCCGCCGTTGAATGTCCCAGTCCAATGGACCGCAAACGGCGGCGAAGTTGAGTTCACATACGTGCTCGGCCCTGAGGCGCCGCTTTGGGATGAATTCAATCCCGCTTTGCACGAACTCACGCTGCAACTGCCCGGTGTCGCGGCGCCGCACACCGTCACGTTCGGCCTGCGCGAGGTCACAGTCGATGGGAAACAGATTGCCGTGAATGGGCGTAAGGTCTTTCTCCGGGGCACACTCGAATGCTGCATTTTCCCACAGCATGGATACCCGCCCACCGACGTCGCGGCATGGAAAAGCATACTCGGCATAGCCCGCGCACACGGTCTTAATCACCTCCGGTTTCACTCGTGGTCCCCGCCTCAGGCCGCCTTCGTCGCCGCGGACGACATGGGCTTTTATTTTCAAGTTGAATGCTCGGCGTGGTCTGGCCAATTCAACAAAAGCACCCCTCTGGACAAATGGATATACGACGAGAGCGAGCGGATCGTTGCTGTGAACGGCAACCATCCTTCGTTCCTGCTGCTAGCTCCTAGCAACGAGCCGAACGGTCCGAGTTATCAGAGGTTCCTTGGCCGATTCGTGGACTACTGGAAAGGAAAGGACGCGCGCCGGCTTTATACGGCAGGCTCGGGTTGGCCAAGCGTGCCAGAGAACGACTACGATGTGACCGCCGACTCGCGAGGGTATCCGGTTCACTCCGCCGCGAATGGACGGACAGATGGCGATTATCGCGCATTCCTGGATACCCGCGCGCGCCCGGTTGTCAGCCATGAGATCGGCCAGTATTGCGTCTTCCCGAATCTCGACGAGATTCCCAAGTACCGCGGTTTACTCAAAGCGAGGAACTTTGAGATCGTGCGTGATTTCATGGTCGATGCGGACCTCGCCAGCCAGGCCAAGGAGTTTCTGCGCGCATCAGGCCGGCTTCAGGCACTGTTCTACAAAGACGAGATCGAGGCGTGCCTCAGAACACCTGGCTGGGCGGGGTTTCAACTGCTCGACCTCCACGATTTTCCCGGGCAGGGCACCGCGCTTGTCGGTGTTCTAGACGCGTTCTGGGAGGAAAAAGGCTACATCAGACCGGCGGAGTATCGGCGGTTCTGCGACGAGACCGTGCTACTGGCGCGACTGGCCAAGCGCGTCTGGACAAACGACGAAACGCTGCGTGCCGAAGTCGAAGTCGCTCACTTCGGAGCGCGGGACATGACAAATGCCAGATTCCGGTGGCGCGTCCGGGACTTGAAAGGAAAGACAATCGTGGAAGGTGCGCTGGCGTCTCAAACGCTGCCCACGGGCCAACTAACATCGGTCGGTGGAATTGAACTGGCATTGGCTCGTTTTCAACAGGCCACGGCGCTAAACATCGAGGTCGAGATTCCGGGCACGCGCTCTGCCAACGACTGGAACTTCTGGGTGTATCCGGCAGCGGCCCCAACCGCAACTCCGCCTGATGTCACTGTTGCGCACGAACTCGATGTCGTGGCGCTCGCCGAGTTGAAACGCGGCGGGCGCGTGATTCTTCTGGCCGACCCGCGACGTGTGGACTGCAAAACAGTTGGACGCTTCGACCCGATCTTCTGGAACAAACTTTGGTTCCCGAACCAGCCACAGCATACGCTCGGATTGCTGCTCGATCCGGGACATCCTGCCTTCGCGCTGTTCCCGACCGGGTACCACAGCGATTGGCAATGGCAGGACTTGCACAACCACTCGAAACCGATAGTGCTCGATGCCTTGCCCAAGAACCTGCGTCCGATCGTCCAGGTGATCGATGACTGGAACTCGTGCCGCAAGCTCGGGCTTGTCTTTGAGGCGCTTGTCGAAAAGGGGCGGTTGCTGGTTTGCGCCTTCGACCTCGACCAAGACCTCGACCAACGGCCGGCGGCCCGTCAACTCCGCGCGAGTCTGCTCGCCTATGTTGCCAGCGACCGGTTCCGGCCGGCAACGAAGCTCGATGTTTCACATGTGCAAACTCTCTTCCGCGACCTGACGCTGATGGAGAAATTCGGCGCCCGAGTCGTCCACGCCGATAGTCAGCAGCACGGATACGCCGGTAGTATGGCGATCGACAACGACCCAGACACGATGTGGCACACAGTGTGGGGCGACAATGCGCCCGGCTTCCCTCACGAATTGGTGGTGGAGTTCGCGTCCACGGCCGAGCTCGCTGGGATCACGGCGCTGCCGCGTCAGGACAACAACCGTAATGGTTGGATCAAGGACTACGAAATCTTTGTAAGCGAAGATCGCGCGGAGTGGGGAACGCCTGTCGCGAAAGGTGATTTTCCCGCGAACGACGTGATCAAGGAAGTCAAATTCGATGCGCCCGTGAAAGGGCGCTTCCTGAAACTCCGCGTCCTCAGCGGCCATGCCAATGGTCCGTGGGCCTCCCTGGCCGAGCTCGGCCTTCTTCAATTGGGGTCACATCTAAACATTTGACAATTGCAGCGAGATGAGGGATAGGTTCGACCATGGCGCGTCCTCTGCGGATCGAGATTCCCGGCGGTCGGTACCATCTTACCGCCCGCGGCAATGAGCGCCACGATGTTTTCCGCGACGATCCGGACCGACACCACTTCATCGGACTATTGGCTCAACTGCCCGAGCGGTTCGGCGTATTGTTACACGCGTACGTGCTCATGCCCAACCACTTTCACCTGCTCCTGGAAACCCCAGAAGCAAACCTCAGCAAGACCGGTCAGTGGTTGAACGTCAGTTACAGCGTGTGGTTCAACCGCCGCCATCAACGCAGCGGCCACCTGTTCCAGGGGCGCTTTAGCGCTGTGATTATCGAGGATGATGCCGCGTTTCAGGAGGTGGGGCGGTACTTGCATCTGAATCCAGTGCGGGTCAAACGGCTGGGGCTGGACAAAGGCAGGCGCGCGGTGGCGAAGGCCGGACTAACCACCCGCCCGTCACCGGAGATGGTCGAGGAGCGGCTGGCTCGGCTGCGGGCTTGGACATGGAGTTCTTATCGTGCGTATGCCGGCTACTGCAAGCCACCACCTTGGCTAACATGCGACGTATTGGGCGCCTTGTGTGGGGGAAGGAACAGCAGGGAGGAGCAGGCCGCACTGCGCGAATACACTGAGCAGGCGGTGCGGGATGGGTTGATGGAGCGGCCATGGGAGCGACTTCTTGGCGGAGTCGTGCTGGGCACACAGGCGTTTGCGGAACGATTGCGCGCAAACCTGCAAGGCAATTCCCGTGAACAACCGGCGTTGCGACAACTCACCACTGCCGTGACTTGGGAGCAAATTGTTCGTGCGGTTGAGTTAGTCAAGGGCGAGCCGTGGGAGCAGTTCCGCGACAGACATGGAGATTGGGGACGAGACGCTGCTCTGTGGCTTGGGCGCCGTGCGGGACGGATATCGCTGCGAGAACTGGCGGAAGTGATGGGCGGTCTGGACTACTGTGCGGCCAGTGCAGCGGTGAGTCGTTTTGGCCGGCGGCTGGCACAGGACCCGAAACTCGCGCGAACGATTAGCGGGCTTGAAGGGCAGTTGTCAAACGTCTAGATGTGACCATGGTGCTGTTTGAAAACCAATGACCGTATCTAAGAGGAATTGTCAAATGTTTAGATGTGACCCCATTCTGGTGCCGGTATTGGCGATGGTTCTTGGCGCGGGACAGGCGCAAGTGCAGAAGAGCGATGAGAAGGCGACCGAGAGGGCTTCCGCCCCCGCTGTCGAGGTCAACGAGGTCGCTGTGATCAAAACCACGAAAGGAGAGATGGTATTGGAGTTCTGGTCTGACGTTGCCCCGCGGACGGTCGCCAATTTCAAGAAGATCGCCCGCGCTGGTTCCTACGACGGGACTGCGCTCCATCGCATCGTCAGAGGTTTCATGGTCCAAGGGGGTGACCCGCTCACGAAAGACCCCGCGGCTGAGGAACGATACGGCACAGGCAATCCAGGTTACAAGATCAAGGCTGAGTTCAACAATCGACCGCACGAACGCGGTGTGATCTCCATGGCTCGTAATGGCGATCCCCTCGAAGCACAAGGTCTGCCACCTAGGCCCCAATTCGCGGACAGCGCCGGCAGCCAGTTCTTCATTTGCCTCGACGAAGCGCCGCACTTGAACGGCAAGTACACTGCGTTTGGCAAGCTCAGCACAGGAATCGACATCCTGCTAACGATCGGCAACACGCCGACCAAGTGGAACCGACTTGGCACGGAGAAGAGCGTCCCTGTCGAACGGATCGGAGTGGAGAGCATCAAGATTGTGCCGGCTGACTCGATCAAGCCGGTGAAATAAGCGCGTCGGGAGCTAGCTGTTCGGTTGCGAGAGGGGCACGGGTCTCTCATGGACATGGTCTATAGGCGCAATTCCTTGGTCAGGTGCAGTGAATCAGTGCTCCCGCGGAACCTGCGGTCCAGGGCATTCTGAGGTCGACTTAGTGGTCATGAACGCAAATACGGTGACGTTCGCGGCTAGGGATTTTGGGCGCAGGCG
>JAXDCU010000503.1:0-5899 GCA_034677645.1 Verrucomicrobiia bacterium | reverse complement strand
GTATTCCCACTCGGCTTCGGTGGGCAGTCGATACGGCAAGCCTTCGCGGACGGCGAGCCACTCGCAAAACGCCTTCGCCTCCGTCCAGCTCACAAACACGACCGCCTCGTCGCCGTCAATTGAGAATCCCAACTTGCCTCGCAGATAGACGTGCAGCCGGTCGAACTGCTCGTACTGTTCATTGGTCACTTCGTGGACCCCCATGTAAAACCGACGCGATATCGTGACTTGATGGACCGGGTGCTCGTCGTAGTCGCCACGCTCCGGCAACCAGACCTTGCGCTGTCCGTCGAACTCGCGCGCGTTCAATACCACTTCTGGTATGCGCGTTTCGTTCCCCATCACGAATTGGCCTGGCTCAACCCGGACGAATCGCATTCGGAGCGAATTTGTGAATGCGGGTTCTGTCGGCAGCGCGGCGTCCGTGGACGGGGCGAGCAAGCAGATGGCCAGCGATGCGGAACTCAACAATTGCTTGGGCGTGTTGGCTTGCGCGGATGACTTTCGTGGCATTCGCATTCCCTGATAATGCAGCCGAACAGGCTCGTCTGTCCCGCCTAATCGTGCCGACGGCGTCGAGAAAATCGGGAACTCAGCGGGATCATCAAACACAGCGTCGCGCGCGCGATTGCCAGGCTTTCCGCGCTTTCGAAGGTGGTAGAATCCTCCGTGTAAACCGCCGCGGGCCCCGCGCGAACACCCACCAGCACGGTTGCGACGATACTGAGCCCCATGGCGACAACTTGTTTGCTTTCGTTACTAATCACGTCGCTCGCTTCATTTACTGTATGGCCACGGTCCGATAGTCGATCAGGTTGTTGGTGGCAAACGCGGGCCAGGCGATTGTTCCACCGTAGTTCGTGGCTAGTCAAAGGATGGCCATAGTTGGCCAATTGAAGTGTAGCGACGAGACGCGCGGCTCTGAACGCTTCCACCCCGATATTCTATGTATGAGAAGTCATTTGCGGCACGTGCCCGGCGCATTGGATGGTTGCGTCATCGAGTTGCTTTTTTCTGGTGTTGTCTCTGGCTGGGCGCTGGCGTCCAGGGCGGCATCGTTGACCCGACATTCAACTGCGTGCTCGGGGCGGACAACGGAGAAGTCCATGCTGTTGTTGTCGACCCTAACGGACGAACTCTGATTGGCGGGAAGTTCGCTTCGGTGGCCGGTGTGAGGCGTCTGTGCGTTGCGCGGTTATTGCCGGATGGGTCGCTGGACCCGTCGTTCAACGGCGGCGCCGTGGTTGGCGAGGTCTACGCCCTTGCTCTTCAGCCAGACGGAAAGGTGATCCTGGGTGGCAGCCTCACCTCGATCAACGGCATCCGTCGCTTAGGGATAGCTCGCCTCAACTCGGACGGCACGCTGGATGCCGGCTTCGATCCCGGTTCCGGCGCGGCCATCAGTGCGACCGTTGGAGGCAGCGTGCTGGCTGTTTGTTTGCAGTCCGATTCTGGGATTGTGATCGGTGGCAATTTCACGACCTTCAACGGCGTCCCCCGTGCACGTATCGCCCGCCTACTGCCGAATGGCGCGCTAGACACGTCCTTCGATCCCGGCTCCGGATTGACGGGAGGGAACCAGCGAGTCGCTGCTTTGGGCATTGAGCCGGGTGGCAAGATTTACGCGGGCGGTAGTTTCTCAATGGCGAACGGTTCCCCGCGTCGCAATCTGGTCCGGTTCGACACCAGCGGCTCGGTCGATCCGGTCTTCAGTACTGGTGAGGCCTGTGACCAGGTCTTCAGCCTGATAGTGGAGGCTGATGGGAAAGTCGTGGTCGGTGGTTATCGTTTCTTCCGTCGGTTCACATGGACTGGGTTGATGGATTACCGTTTCAGCGAGCCGGACTTCGTAAGGAGCCAGAATGCCGAAGTAAAGGCCATCGCCGCCGCGCTCAACGGATACGTGATCGGTGGGGACTTCTCTCGCGTTCGGACGGCAAGCAATCTCTACGGCGTAGTGTATGGCAAAGACGGATTCGTCGCTGTTGGGTTGAACGGCACGGTGCTGACGTCGCCCGACGGCACGACGTGGGCTCCAACTTCGAGCAGTACAGCCGAGACATTGCGAGGCGTGGCTTTTGGAAAGGACATGTTCGTCGCGGTGGGTTCTGGCGGATCAGTTATGACCTCGGCGGACAGCCTGACCTGGATTCCGCACGACCTCATAGGCGACGAGTCACTTCACGCTGTTTGCTTCGCTCGGGACCTGTTCGTGTCTGTTGGTGACAACGGGGCTATTCTGACCTCGGACGATGGTTGGGCATGGCAGCCCCGGAATAGCAACACCTTGGAGACGCTCAAGGGCGTGACCTGCAACACGGGCACCGACCCGCTCTGGGTGGTTGTTGGCACCCATGGCACCATTCTGACTTCACCTGACACGATAAAGTGGACTCCGCGGCCGAGTGGAACAACCAATGATCTGAACGCGGTCAGCTTCGCGGAGAATCTCTACGTGGCAGTCGGCGGAACCGGCACGCTACTCGTGTCAACAGATGCAACTACCTGGGAACCACGCAAGAGCGGCGTGACGGTTCCGTTGCGCGGCGTGGGTAGCGCCCAGGGCAAGTTCACTGTCGCTGGGGTCGAGGGAACCCTGGTTTATCCGTTGATAGGCACGAATTGGGCGCGGGCATGGACTCCGAGCTATATCTCCTTGAATGCAGTCGCTTCGAAGGACGCCCTTCGCGTTGTGGTCGGAGACGCAGGAGTGATTCTGACAGCCACCGATCCGACAACGTGGACGCAGCAGAACAACCAGGCGGCCGACTGTCAATACATGGTCGCCCTGGGTCTGAACGGGCTCCGCCAGGCGAGTTTCGATTCCACCCTCGACAAGGGTCCCGGCATTCTCCTGACAACAACGGCGCCGTCCGTTCAGAGTCTGGCGGTTGCCCAAAACGGGTCCCTGTGCATTGGTGGCAGTTTTCTCCGAGCTGATAACGTGGCTTCGGCGGACGTTGTGCAATTGATGTCGGATGGCAAGCGCGACCCCTCGTTCAACATCGGCACAGGTGTAGGTGGCGCCACGGCTCCCAGCGCAATCCTCGTGCAACCAGACGACAAAATACTGGTTGGCGGCGATTTCACATCCGTCAATGGCGTGGCCATGAATCGAATCGCCCGACTTAATCCTGACGGTTCGCTCGATCCGGAGTTCAGTCCAGGCCGTGGCGCCGACCGAACCGTGGCCTGCTTGGCGCTGCAAGAGAACGGTCAGATTCTGTTGGCTGGAGACTTCAACTCCATTGACCGACTTAGCCGGCGGCCGGTCGCGCGCATCAACACAAATGGGACGGCTGACGCGAGTTTCGATCCCAAGAGCGGGCCGGCGTTCAACAGCTTCATTACTGCAATGGCCGTCCAACGGGATGGCAAGGTGCTGATCAACGGATCGTCAAAGCGGATCATGCGGCTTAACTCTGACGGAAGCCAGGACACCGCTTTCAACGTCGGCCAAGGTGCGCTCGGCGGATACGTCAACGCTATTCTTGTTCTGGACGATAACGACATCGTGGTGGGCGGCAGTTTTACTAATATCAGCAGCAGCTCGGCAAATCGCCTGGCCAGACTGCACGACAGTGGATTCACACACTCTGTTTTCCAGGAGGCAATTGGCTCGGCGGCAAACGCCTCGGTCGACGTATTGGCACTTCAGTGGGATGAGCACAGAAAACAAACCTACATCGTGGCCGGCGGAGGTTTCACAACCTTCAATGGCACGCAGCGCGGCAAATTGCTCCGCCTCGACCTGGACGGCCAGCTTGACACTGACTGGAACTATGGGACCGGCCCGGACAAGAATGTGACAGGCCTTGCATGGTACTTTGAGAGCCCGGCCACCTACACGTATGTCGGAGGCGACTTCACGACCTTCAGCGGATATGCCCGGTCCCGCGTGGCACGTATCATCGGGCTCGTCGCGCTTGATCCTGGATTCAACACCGGTCCCGGCCCTGACGGACGCGTGACGGCGATGGCTATGCATGGCCATGGCCGGCTGTTGATCGGCGGCCAATTCACAACCATAGACAACGAGCCCTGGCCAAATCTAGTGCGGCTGACCAAAGGCGACAGCGCGCCGCCGCCGTATGACCAGTGGAAAGCCGGATTCTTCACCTCAGGCGAATTGACTGATCCAGCCGTCAGCGGGGACGACGTGGACCCCGATGGGGACGGCATATCCAACCTGTTTGAATACGCCTACGGTCTCAATCCAAAGGAAAAAAGCAGACTTGGTTTGCCGTCCGGACAAGTGGCTTCGGGCGGGCCAGATGGCAAAGACTATTTCGTGTTGTTGCTTCACAGGCGGGTTGGGGCAAGTGGCCTACAGTATGCCATCGAGGTGTCTGATGATCTTTGGACTTGGCAACCTGCTGGCGCTCGCGTCGAAGTGATAGAGTCGATCCCGGACATCGGCAACTCGACCGAGACTGTGCGCGTCCGTTTGACGCCGGCGATCCAGGACCTGCACCGTTCGTATGTGCGCGTGGTGGTGACAAAGTCCTGAAACGCTTTCAGGACGGCGCAGTATCACCAAGAGGGAACAACACAACAGGGCACCGTTCCTACACGGAGCCCTGTTTGTCGTGTTTTCTTTTCGGTCTTTTCCACAAGGGGGGTATCCATTTAACGCAAGTGACCACAAGATGTAGCCCCCTCAGGCATGGACGACCGGATGAGATCGGAATCGGCTGCCGGAGTGCATATCAGCAAACAGGCAGTGCAGAAGGCCCGATTGCCCTACCGACACATCGTCGAAAGAATACACAACATGTAGGGGTTGCTTGCTTTAAGTGGATACCCCCCTTTTCCACAATTGATTTAGCAGCAAACAGTTCGCTCGTTTTTTCGTTTCATTTATAGCCATACATTCCTATAGTATGTACGTGATATATAGGCAGGAATGCGTATTGTTGTAGCCATGAAGAGAAAGTCGCCGCGACTCCACCTCGAAATCCAACAGCACCGCACCAATCCTGTCGGCCTGATCCGTTCCTCCTTCCGCCAGGGCGACAAGATTTGCCACTCGACCCACGGCCGCATCGCTGGCTGCTCTCGGAGTGAGCTCAGGCTCATCCAGGATGCCTTTCAAGGCCGAGTTGTGCCAGAGGGTTCGCCTCAAGACCAGCAGTTACGTCGAAGGAGCCTACCAGGAAAGTGAGATTATCGCCTTTGGTTACAATCGGGACGGCAAGCGCAGGCACCAACAAATGGTCATCGGCCTGTTGTGCAACCGAGCCGGTTGTCCGGTGGGCGTGGAAGTCTTTCGTGGCAACACCCAGGACGCTACCACGGTGGCAGACAAAGTCGCCCAGCTCCAAACTGAGTACGGCTTAAAGGAAATTCTCTTTGTTGGGGACCGGGGCCTGATCACGCAAGCCAAGAACAAGGAGTTGAGTGGAGTGCCTGGCTTGCACACCATCTCGGCTCTGACACATCCGCAGATTCTGGACTTGATCCAACGGCAAGTGATCGCACCGGAGCTCTTCGATGAAAGGAAGATCGTCGAAGTGCAGGACCCGGCCCGTCCACAACGGCGCTACTTTCTATGTCGCAATCCTCAAACTGCCCAGCGGCAGACCAAGACCCGCGCGGCCCTGCTCGGACGCACGACCGAGGTGTTGAACCGGATCTCCTCGGCCAAACGGCGCGGCAGGGTCGAAAAGATTTCGGCGCAGGTGGGCAAAGTCCTCCAGAAATACAAAATGGGCAAGTTTGTGATCTGGTCGGTGCAAGATGGTCGCCTGGTGTGGCGTCTCGACCAGGAAGCCATCGCGGCCGAGGCGACCTTTGATGGCTGCTACGTCATTTACACCGAAGTGCCTCGCGATCGGATGAGCAAGGAGGAAACGGTCGCTTCCTACAAGAAGCTCAGTTTGGTCGAACAGGCTTTTCG
>JAXDCU010000502.1:0-15244 GCA_034677645.1 Verrucomicrobiia bacterium | reverse complement strand
TTCTAGCGCAATCCAGGTGTGCCAGTCAAGACCAATGCGGGCCAAAACAAGGAAACAAGGAAGCTACCGATGAACCGGCGAAACAATCACCACGAAGCGCACGATGACCACGAAGGTTCCTATTAGCTCTTCCTCGATGGTCTTCGTGCTGCTATCCAAAAGAATTTGCCCAGGCTGTGCAAAATCTCCGCCATTCGAACGATCACGGTCGCAGGAATCGCTCAGCCGCAAGGTCCGCAAAGCGCAATCCGCGCGCCGTCAGCCGAAAACCCGCGGCGTCGATCTGGCCAAGACCGTCCCGAGCCAGGATCGCCATGTCTTCTGTCCA
Organism: Verrucomicrobiia bacterium; assembly: GCA_034677645.1. Taxonomy (GTDB): domain Bacteria; phylum Verrucomicrobiota; class Verrucomicrobiia; order Limisphaerales; family J093; genus JAAYVR01. The sequence continues at coordinate 14,916 of JAXDCU010000502.1, read as the reverse complement.
TTCCTTTCGCAAGTTGAAGCCTGTCACTTTCTCGAACTCACTGAATCGCCAGCCGATGTTCATCCGAAGACCGAAGGCGGCCGTTTCACCGGCGCGGCCCAGGGGCGTGAGGCGTTCGGCGGTTTCAACAGGCCTGAGCCCGCGCTCGATCATGTCGCAATAGCTCGCCGTGTGCGCCAAGTTCTTCGAACGCACTCCCCCGACATAGCTGGTTGCGCTTGGACCAAGTCCTTGGAACGCCCCGCCGCGCCAGTAGTTGATGTTGTGACGGCACGCGAAACCTGGCATGTTTGAAGAACCCGCCTTTGGTTGACTCGCGTAGATGGACACCTCAAACTGCACGTAACCATGCGCCTGCGCCTCGTCGAGTAGGATGTCGAACATCCCGCTAGTCAGGTCTTCGTCCGGCTTGAATGCGCCGGTCCGCATTTGGTCGAAGAACGCGGTGTCTTCCTCGTATGTGAGTTCGTAGGCTGAGAGGTGTTCGCTGCCGAGAGCGAGTGCCTCAACAAGGCCTTTTCTCCAACCAGCCAGTGTCTGGTTGGGGATTCCGAACATCAAATCCACGTTCAGATTCTCAAAACCGGCTTTTCGGAGGATGTCAAACGACCGGAACGCGTCGGCGCGAGTGTGGGCTCGGCCCAGGCGACGCAGCAGCTCATCGTCGAGGGATTGCACGCCCAGCGAAACCCGGTTTACTCCATGCTCTCTCAACAACCTGGCTTTCTCGAAAGACACCGTCGCCGGATTCGCTTCGATCGTCCACTCCTTGGCGCCACCCCAACCCGTTCGTTCAAGCGCGGCGAACAGGCGCTCAAAATCCTCCTCGGTAAGGACGGATGGAGTCCCGCCGCCGAAGAAGAGCGTCTCAGGGGCAGGTTGCGGCGACACCCACTCGAGTTCCCGCGACAATGCTTCAACGTACCGATGGATGAGTTCTCTCGGGCCGGCTGACGAGTAGAACGCGCAGTACGGACACTTGCTCACGCAGAACGGCACGTGAACGTAAAGATGCCGAGCCACACCTGCCTGCATGTGAGACGCTCCGCATAGTGTCGACGGCACCGTCATGCTGACTCAGCTAGCGGATACTCGGCCAGGTCGGAATAGATGGCGCCCGTAGGTTTAAGAGTGCTTGCCACCAGGTACACGGCCTCGGCGCGCCAGTGTCCCACCAGCCCCTGCTCAAAGTCGCACAAGGTCCGCGCCGCCGCCATTTCGTCTGGGCCGCCGCGTCGTTGGAGTCTGCCCAGCGTAAGATGCGGATGGAAATCGCGCTGCTCGACGTGATCGCCAAATCCCGCCGCGGCCTTCGCTAGTCGCCGCTGGAGCTCGCACAGGGCCACGACGTCTCCCGCGACACCTACCCACAGAACCCGAGGCCGGTTGCGGTTTGGAAACGCGTCAAGACCGGCAGCGGACAAGTTCAACTGTGGCGAGCCTTCGCATGCGTGGCCCAGCTCCACTATCAGATGCGGCAATCGTGCTGAAGCGACATTGCCGAGGAACTCGAGCGTCAAGTGCAACTGGTGCTCTGAACTCCATCGGACGGCGATCCCGGTCATTCGGGCGCGCAACCGCGTCTGCAACTCGAGCAATCCATCGACGATCTCGGAGCTGACCTTGACTGCGACAAAAGCGCGGACTGTTTCGTTCACTGACCTTTGTTGTATGTAATGAGTGCGGGGTGTTGTCCAAGGGCCGCGCACTGAGCAGAAGCGCATTGGTGTTCGCCGCGCATCCGATGCTCCTCACGGCAAGCGCTGGCCAACCGCTGCTTCATAAAGCCGATACCACTCTTCGCGGCTAAGTTCGATATCGTCAGCTTTGATGCAGTCGTGGATGTGCTCTTTGTTGGTAGAGCCTATGATTGGCTGGATGCGGGCCGGATGTTTGAGGAGCCAAGCTAACGCGAGGTTTGACCTGTTGGTCTGACGCTCGCGCGCAATCGAGTCGAGCGTGTCGAGCAGCTTGATTCGCCTGGCGTGGTTAGGCTCGTCCATGCTGACCACGACGCCGTCCGCGATGCGCCCGCCACCGAGCGGGCTCCAGGCCTGGGGCGTGATTTTCTCAGCTAAACATTGGTCGAGCGTGCCGTTTTCGAACGCGTCGACCTGGCAAAGGCTGATCTCAACTTGGTTGACCGCGAGAGGCATGGGACACGCCTTGTTGAGCATCGCGACCTGGCTGGGACTGAAGTTGCTAACGCCGAATTCGCGGACTTTGCCGGCCTTGCGCAACCGACTGAAGGCGGACGCCACTTCAGCCGGGTCGCAAAGCACGTCGGGCCTGTGGAGTAAGTACAGGTCGATTGTTTCTATCCCAAGCCGTTTCAGAGACCGCTCGCACGATTCGATCATGTGGGCACTGGAGAAATCGTAGCGGTAAGGCGCCTGCGGAGTTGGGTCGCCGGCCCTGCGGATACCGCACTTGGTTGCGATCAGTATCTGGTCTCGCACGCCTGGCGCTTCCTTCAGGGCTTGGCCGAAGATTGCCTCCGTCATGCCGTTGCAGTAGATGTCGGCGTGGTCAAAGAGCGTGTAACCTGCCTCGAATGCCGCGTGCACGGCGGCCCGGCCTTGCGCCTCGCGTTCCGGCGACACATGGGTTGAATCCCACGTGCCAGCCAAACGCCAACAGCCATAGGCAATCCGTGTGCACCTGAGCGTGCTTTCTCCCAGACTAATGGTTTTCACTGTTAGGTCCTCCTCATCGCTAATCCGTCCCGCAGATAGAACGCCCCTGAATATGCCGTACATGCCAAAGCCGCGGCGGCAACGATGCTCAGCCATGGTTCGCCGACCTTGAACAAGGCTCCAAAGACACAGCAAAGCTGCAGCACCGTCGCCGCCTTGCCCGTGACTCGCGGTTGCACTCTGCGCATGCCAACTCGCGCTCCGACGGCCACAGCCAACACAAGCAACATTACATCGCGGCACAACACCGTCGCGGTCAACCACAGAGGAACACGGTCAACATGCGGATTGTGAGCCAAACTCAGTATGACAAGCGCAAGAGCCAACAGCAATTTGTCAGCTAGAGGGTCCAACAGCGCCCCGATGTCAGTCCGCTGATTGAATCGCCTGGCAATGTAGCCATCGATCACATCGCCAGCGGCCGCGACAGCCAGCAGGCCGATGCTAAGCCAGCGATACCATTCGATGCCCGTCCGGACATAACTGAGCAGCGCCACGGCAAACACCGGGACCAGGGCGATACGGCCCAGAGTGATTCGGTTGGCTGCGGTCATCTGCACGGACGCAATCTGTGCTGGGAACGGGCGTCTAGTCAATCCGCGGAAATGGCATGGGCGGCATTTCTTGTTTGGACCGATCGCAACCTGGCGGGTACCTGGCAACCATAACGGCAAATTGACTCTTCAGCCTTAACCGTGGTACAACTCTGACAACGGCAAAGCAATGATATGAGTGCCATGCCATGTTCATTCCGATATCGGTCAAAGGTGGAATCGCAAACGGGCAATCGGGCATTGCGTCCGACAATCGCCTTCACACTAATTGAACTTCTCGTCGTCATCGCCATCATTGCCATCCTTGCCGGCATGCTGTTGCCGGCACTGAGTCAGGCCAAAGCCAAAGCCGACCGAGCTCTTTGCGCCAGTAACTGCCGGCAGTGGGGTGTGGCGCTTGCCATGTACGGGACGGATTTCAACGATTCGTTTCCTGACAACAGCGACGGCTATGATCTGAGTTGGATGGGGACAAACATGGCGCGGTTCTGGGAGAACTACCTCATCAAGTCGGTCAAAACCAAAGGCGAAAAGGATAAGTTTCATCTCGTTTTCTGCCCAACCGACAAGTGGCATCGGCACGCCGATCTGTGGCGCAATGACGACGCACAGTCCGAGATCAAGCCGATTCTCACGGGCTATTTCTATCTGCCCGGCCGTGTGCCCGGCGGTTGGCCCTACAACTCAGCCGGCATTGCCGACTGGCATTTTCGCAAGAAGCTTGGCGGCCCGCTGAGTCAGGCGCCGGTCCTTATCGACCGGCTCCAGGGCATCGGCAGTTGGAACATCACGGCCAACAGGGGCAGCCTGACATGGCACACATCGTCCGACGGGAAAACAGTCGCGACAGCCAATCACCGCGGCAAGGCCGGATGCCCAACCGGCGGTAATTTCCTGTTCGAGGATGGCCATGTCGAGTGGCGTGTTTTCAAGGTTGAAAATCCCCGGGCCACGATCGACGTCGGATCGATGAGCGGTAACTGGGTCCTTTTCTACAAAATCCCAATAAACGCCGTTACGAATCTTTGACGGCCGTAACCTGGCAGGTCCTGGATAGCTTTGATGACTAACAATTCATCACGCACCCGTGCCATGGATACGTATCGGCTGGTGGCGCGAGTGTCCTCACGAGCGCAGGGCATGAAGCCGTGACAATGCAGAGGGACAAATCACGGAGCACACGGGAAACGCGGAATTCTGGGAACATAGGAGGCAGCGTCGCGAACCAGAACGGCGCTCGCCGAATAGCGAGCTGAAATCCGCTGCAAGCGGGCTCTCCGCGATTCAGCTTTCCAATGTGCTGGTCCGTACGTTCACCGTCCCCGCATGAAAGCCCCGCGTTCCATCATTCTTTGGAGCTCTTCGAGCAGGGGCGCCGCCTCGGCTTTCGTCTGGGCTGAGCTCTGGCTATAGAACGACTTCAAACCGCTGGTGATCAGCTTCTGGCGGAGCTCCTCACTGACAACCGGTGGCGGATTCGTCGCCCACTCCGGAGGGGGCTCAAATCCGCTTTCGTCAAGCTGTGACTGAACTTCTTTGAGTCTCTTGAGTGCTTCGTCAATCGCCCGCCTGCGTCTTTCAGTGGGAAGCTGCTCGAAGGAGGCGAGCACCTGCTTGACGCCGCTGGGCATCGTTGCGTCGATGAACTCCCCCTTTTCGTTGTCTGTCATGTCCTCAAACCAGCGCATCCACTCAGCGCCCAGGCGAGCAGCCCTTCTCTCCTCATACGGCAGCGCGTTAAGCTTGCGAGCGAGCTCGCGCAACGCCCTGGCGCGGGCGTCGCCGGACAGTCGACTCAAGTCGACTGAGCGCATGTAGACACGGACTTTTGCAGCGGTGACTTGCCGACTCTTGGCCACAAGATAACCCCCGCACGCAAGGAGCCATAGAACGGCCAGCGCCGCGGCCGCCCACAAGACCGGTCGTTGCCTTGGAGTCAACATGCCGGCATTATACACCCAGCCTCAGCCGGGTGTCATGGGAAAGAAAGAACCCATTGTGCCGCCGTCATGTGCGCCGGGTGGAACGCCGCGCGGTACAGCGCGGCGCGAGAGAGGTGCTGCCATCCAACACCAGCAGTTCTTTGGACGTCGCCGTTCGGCTGCGGCGGCGCCGCGCTGAGCGGAGTTGACCTCTACTGGATGATTCTCAGGAATCTCCCCATCCAGTAGGGCAACAGGAACTCGTCTCCGGCAAGCTCGCGCTGGCCTCCGTCGCCGCCATCGAGTTCGAACGGGTTGCCATTCCAGCGCATGACGGCCCGCTCGTCGGGCGGGAGAAGCTGATCAGTGGCCTGACGGCGGAAGTTGGCCGGTAGCCGAGCGATGTCGCGGCGGTGTGAGTTCTCGACTGTCCAAGTCGTGAGATCGAGAGGGAAGTTCCTCAGGGTCCACAATGCGTTCTCGATGTCCGGCAGTGGACCGCCGGTGGTTGAGTAGATGAAGTCCCAGAGAGGATTGCGTTCGACCTTCTCAAGGGTCCAATGATCGCGTATGGCCTGGGCGTAAGTGCGGCGCAGGTTGTCGTCGAACGCGAAACGATAGAGAGCCCAGTAGGTGACAAACGCGAGTTCATCATCCGAGTGATTCCACTCGTCGCCCATTGTGATTCCCTGGTAGCTGAAATTGGGAGTGAACCGGATATTGGCCATGGGGCTTGTGAGATTCTGCAGGTAGCCGTGGCGCTCGAGCAGCTCGAATGCGCGGTCCCGGTACTCCGGTTTCCGGGTCAAGTGCCACGCGAACTGCAAGAACGCGATAATCTCAGTGCTGTTGAGTCGGCGGTCGAACATGGTCGGCGGAAAACTGTTGACGTGATCGGGGTGCCAGCGCCCCCAAAGCGTTGGACGTCCGTCCAAATCGACCAGATAAAGATTGTTGCGCAGAATGTGCGCTATAATCCGGTCGTAGACGGTGGCTATGCGCTGTTTCTCGGCCGGAGTGCGCGCGGCGGCTTCGTAAAGGACGGCATAGCCAAAAGTGTGGCCTGTGATCTCGTCGCTGCTGGTGGTGCCTTTCCATTCCCAACCGGTCTCGGGAGCGGGATGCCACCTTTCCGGATCGGAGAACTTGAAGCCCGTGCGCTCGAACGTGCGGGACGGGAATCCGTCGAGGCCGTTGATTGTCTGGAGACGTTCGAGTGCCTCGAAAGTCTCCCAAGCATTTGCGCGAGCCTCCTCGTCACCGGTGACGGCGTAGCGGAAAGCCTGGCTCGCCATGTAGTAACTGCTCCACGTGCCATCGTTGTCGGTATCGATCAGCTCACCCGTTGTGACGTCGCCCGGACGCGCAAGACGCAACTCCGAGCAGAACCCATAACGCATGTGGCGCTCGCGTATCTTGCGGTCGTAGTGCGCCGCTTTCTGGGCAAGGGTCGTGTATCGAAACTCGATCTTGTTCAACCCGGCCGGGGTCAGAACCCAAACATCCCCAGATGGACTGACCCCCAGGTCCGTTACGCGGTCGTCATTTAGCCACCGTCGCGACGCATAGTACCGCATCCATTTCGGACTGCTCTGGAAGAACACGCCTCGACTCGTGCCAATCCATAACCCGTTCGTCACGGGAGCCATGCAGGTGATTTCAGCCGCCGGCAATCGGTCTTGGAGCGGCAAGGTCACCTTCCCTGTTTGCAGGTCTGTCGCATAATAGCCGCGCCGGGTTCCAACAAGCATCTCACCAGGTCGAAACGCGAGGGACGTGATGTCGCGCCCAGAGTGGAAAACCTCGACCTGCGCGCCCGCGACACGATAAACCGTGTTGGCCGCAAGCACGTAAAATCGGTCGCCCCACGCATACAGTTGCTCGTTCGTGCGCGAGAACGAAAAGGGGAACATGGTGATTCCGCCGCCATGATACACGGCCAGGTTAGTCGGACCAGCCACCAGTGCCGCGCCGTCGGGGAGCAATGCCAATCTCCGATAAACGCCCGATGGCAGAGCCGCCAAAGGCTTGCCAGCCGAGCCGTTTGACAGAAGTTGATCCTCGAACAGATAGAATAAACGCCCCCCTTGAAGAGCAATGTCCATGGTCTTCTTACCAGCGATCGGCCTGAAACTGCGATCAAGCGCAACACGGTCGCCGAATTGACGCGCCAGGCCGCGATCGGTCAACAGATAAGCCACGCCGTCACGGTCCACGCACATCTTCCGATAGGTGGCGCCTTTCAGTTCCGGTTCCGGCGTGAATTGCACGGCGACCGCCTGCCGAAACGGCACGTCGCGAACGGAAGCGCATGGCTGGAAAAGCGATGATATCCAGGCGAGGCCCGACAGAAGCCCGAGAATGTGGCATTTCATAACGCTGGCCCATCATCAACTAGCCAATGTCCACATTCAACTCCGTTCGATTAAGGCGCTCTCGGCTCAGGGGCTCCTTTTGCGTCCAAGACAACAAGACCCCGCGCGCAGCCCAATATTCTCGTCTAAGCTCACCACGAAGCTCGGGAAGTCCGCGAAGGAGAGCCCCGGGATTAGCATGCGCGTTTTGGCTATTCCCTATGGGACAGAATTGGGTCCGCTCATCACAGTTCCTTGGTGTTCTTGTTGTCTTCGTGGTGAGATTAGTCAACTGCTGGCACCTTACGCGATGATCAGGGCGCAGCACGTCGCCGGTGACGAAATATTTCACTAAGAAATGCGGGGGGGTGACATCATTTGTCCGACCGCTGTCCATATACTCGACTCATGATGACAACGGGAATCAAGAGAACTGGGCCGACAAAACTGGAAACACGACAGCAACTTGAGCTCGTCTTGGACGGCACTGGCGCTCTGGCCGCTCCTCGCCCGCTGCCGCGCCGGATGGCAAGAGCGCGGTGGTGGTTTTGTCAGATGCATCGGGCCGCGGAATCCGCCTTAGGCTGGCGCACACCGCCACCCGGTCGAGCTGAACAAGGCAGGCTCAACTTGTCGCCGTGTCTGGCCGAGCCTTCGCTGTGGAGCTACACAACCTCCAGCAGTCGGTGAAGCTCGTCGGATGTGTTGTAGCAATGAGGCGAGAGCCGGACATAGCGCTGGCCTGAACGATCCGCGCGCAGTGAGGTGACAATGCCGTGCTCCAGCAGCCGGCTGTGTAAAGCCGCGGCGTCCGCCCCCGGGCGATTGAAGCTGAGTATTCCCGATGTGTTTTCCGGTGGCGTGGCGGCATGCCGCACGTGCCACCCTTTTGCCTGGAGCGCGGGAACAAGAATCTCTCGCTGGCGCCGCAACTCAGTGGCGATTGAAGCCGGGTCAAGTTCAAGGACAAGTTCGAGAGCGGCTTTGAGACCAACCAATCCAAGGAGGCCAGCGGAGCCAGCCTCGTAGCGCCGGCCGTCGGTTTCCAGGACCATCCGTTCTTGCGCGATGAAGTCAGGGCAACGAATGTTGTTCCAACCCCAAACGGTTGGTCTGAGAATCTCGCGCATTTCCCGCCGCACATATAACAGGCCCGCACCGCAAGGTCCCAGGAGCCATTTGTGCGCGTCAGCGGCGAGGAAATCGACGTCACCGGCGGCCACGGGCGCGGCGCCGAGCGTCTGGATGCCGTCGAGGCAAAACCAGATATTGCGCTGGCGCAGGGCTCGTCCTATTGCCGCATAATCCAGGCGCCAGCCTGAAACGAAGTGGCATGAAGCCAATGCGACGAGCCGCGTGTTCTTGTCAACCTTGTCAAGCACGTCGGCAAGACGTATGCGACCAAGCTCTTCCACGCGAAGCGTCCGTATTTCGACTCCGCGATTGGCGAGTGTCATCCATGGATAAACGTTGGACGGATAGTCGTCGGAGTAGATGACGACATTATCGCCGCGGCGAAATGGCAAGCCTCCGGCGACCATGCTCAAAGCCAGCGATGTGGGCCCGACCAAGCTGATTTCGTCGGGACTCACATGGAGCAGTCGGGCGGCCAAGCCCCGCACTTCACCAACAAGCCCGCCTGGCGCCGCAAGTTCCTGGTCGCCTGATGCGCAGGCCCGGGCATAATTAGCTATCGCTTGGCTCACGCGCCGAGGCAGTGGACACACGCCGGCATGGGCAAAATAAACAGAGCGTGCAACGGCCGGGAACTGGTCTCGGCGGAGCTCGTTGTTGGACTGAATATCGTCGATGGTCACGGTTCTTCCCAGCAGTTTATTCACTCAGGATATTGTCGTAATAACTTGTCCAGAACCCGATAATGCGGAAAGCCATGAGCACAACAATGGCGAGGTAGATCAGCCGCGGCGTCCACTCAGCGACCATGTGCAGCTTGCGGGTGGCGTCGTCCTGGTAGTACTCGCGCAATCGCTTGAGCGCGTCATCGAGAGTGCCACTGACTTCGCCCGTGCCGTAACAGTTTGAAAAGAACGCTGGAAACTCCGGCGACGCCCGGAGCAGTTCGGCTGGTGTTTCCCCCGCATTTAAGCGATCGGGCCAGCGGCGGGTGGCGCGTTCGAGCGCTGGAGAGGCGCTGGCCGCGGCGGCAAGAAGCCAGGCATCCTGAACTGGCACTCCGGCGTTGAGAAGCACATCAAGGGCGGCAGCCAGCCGAGCGAGAGCAAGATGTCTGCGCGCTTTGCCGAGAATGGGCAGCGGGTGGAGGATTCGCTCGAGCGCGCCGCGCCACACCGCCCCGCGCTTCCCCTGGCACGCCCAAAGAAACCAGAAGGTCAGAAAATACATGGGGGCCAGCACTCCGAGGGTTTGCCGCAGAAACGGACCGACCTCGCCGGTCAGGAACAACCGCGGAAAAGCCGCAAGGAACACCGCTGCGTGAACGATGAAGACCGGCAGCGCAAGGTCAGACATGACCTGGCGCGCCAGCTGTGCCCGGTCCCGATAGTAAGCCGCGAGTTGTCTGCATGTGACGTCGAGGCGCCCACTCAATTCGCCGGCCTGAATGAGCGCCAGATCAAACGGGGGAAGCCATCCGCCAAGACGCGTCAGCGATTCCGTGAACGTATGCCCCTGGCGAAGGCTTTCGAGGATTCTCGGAACCGGACAGTGAAGGACCGACGCAGTGCCGCCGCTCTGGATTTGTTCGAGCGATTGCACAAGAGTGATGCCGGCCGAGAGCATCGCGCCAAGCTGGTGGTAAAACTCAGCCAACCTTGTCAGTCGGCCTGGCGTGACGATCGCAGGCATGTTTGCCGACCGGTCTGAGCCATGTCGTCAGGCCGGGGTAAGCGCGTTTTCGAGGCTCGCCTTGAGATCGCGTTTGCTCTTGAGCCCCACAATCACGTCCTCCACCTCTCCGTCCTTGAACAGAATCAGCGTCGGAACGCCGCTGATGCGGTATTCAGCGGCCAAAACCGAGTGTTTCTCAACATCGACTTTTGCGAACTTGACCTGACCTTCGTACTCCGTGGCGAGGTCTTCAAGCATTGGAAGGAGAATCCGGCATGGCTGGCACCACCCCGCCCAGAAATCAACCAGAACCGGCACACAGCTACTAAGCACCTCCGACGCAAACGTCTCTTCTCTGAGCTCGATGATGTTGTTCAAAGCCATATGACCAAACCCCTCCGCGCCCTCCTTCACGTCTCCAAGCCCTCGACCTTAATCCTGAGCGCCCAAGCGATCGCGAATCCAATCTTACTGGAACATCTGGTTCAACAATACCACACGAACCAACGCAATAACACTCAGCAAAGCAGCCGCGATCGCCAACGCGCTTTCGACAATACCAACCGATCCAGCCGGAGCCACGGCCGCCCGTGGAGCCATGGCAGGTCTCGCCGCCGCGGGCGCCGCGGCAACCGCGGACGCTGGCACACCCGCCGGGACAGGCCGGGCCGCGGGCGCCGCTGGAGTAGGCGGCGGAGGCGGGGGCGCTGTCGGCGTCGCCCGGGGCGCCGCTGGAGCCGCCGCTGCTGTTGTCAACCCCGCCGGCGTCGGAATCTTGATTGTCGGCGCGGCTGTCGGTTTTGGCGGCAGACTTATGCGAACGGTTTCTTTCTTGGGCTGGACCTTGGCTGCCTCAGGCGGTCTTGGCGGCTGTGCGCCACTTGGCGTGTTTGGAATGTTCTCAGGCATACCTATTCTCTGGGGTCAACGATGGCACTGTGGGCGGTGGTGTCAAACACTAATGAAGAAGCAATGCAGAGTCTCCATCAGCGTGAGAGGCTCTCCTTGATGCGTTTGATGTGTCCGCGCCCCATGCCTTTGACTTCGCAGCCCAGTTCCAGGTAGCGCCTGATTTGCGTGTCATCAAGGACACAGAAACAATCCACCAAAGCGAAAGGCTGACCCACATGCCGACACACGTCGGCCGGGTCGAGTTTCAGATACTGGTCGTGCCGAACGGCCAACACAACCGCGTCGACACCTCTCAAGGCGCGGTTCAGGTCTTTCTCGACGCGCAGGTTCTTCAGACTCTCCTGCCGATGAAAGAAACGCTTCAGACTGTTACCGGGACGCGGGTAACTGTCTTGCGTCTCAAATTCCCACCAATGATCAACGTAAGGGTCGTGGACTTTCACCTCAGCGCCCATCTCGGCCAGTTTGCGCACCATGACTTCAGACCCGCTGTAGCGCGTGTCCCCGACATCCTCACGATAAGCGGCGCCAAGCACGAGAACCTCCGCGGCGGCAAGCGGCTTGCCGAGGTTGCGCAGAGCGTCCCGCACCAATTGCGGGGCGTGCAGGGCGCGGGTGTCGTTAATATCGATTGCCAGGGGCGTGATCTTGAATATGTCGTCTTCCCAACCAAACACGTGTTTGTATGCCCAAATCCCCAGGCCGCCGTCTTTGGGCAGGCAATACCCGCCAATGCCAGGGCCAGGGAAGATGATGTTGTCGTGCGTCGGTCTGACCTTGATCGCGTCGATCACTTTCTTGAGGTCCACACCATTGCGCTCGGCAAACAGCGACCACTCGTCCAGAAATGCCAGCAGCGTGGCTCGGTAGCTGTTTTCAATGATCTTGGCGGTCTCGGACTCGATCGGGCGATCGAGCACCGTGAGCGGGTAGCGGTCGGTGTTAAGCACTTCGCCGAGAAAGCGCGTGACTCGCTTTCGCGCGGTATCGTTGATGCCGCTGCAGACACGCCAGAAATCGCGGATTGACGCCACGTATTGTCTGCCTGGCATGACTCGTTCGTAGCTGTGGGCCAGCAAAGGTTCAGATGCGATACCGCGGCGTCTGAACACCTTGCGCATGATCGGGTAGGCCACTTGCTCAGTTGTCCCCGGCGCGACGGTCGTTTCGATCAGCACAAGTGCGTCGGGCCTGATCCTCTCGGCTATCGTGCCCAGCGAGACCTCCAGCGCCGCCATGTCCGCCGCTCCGGTCCTCACGTCGCCCAGCGATTGCTTGATATAGTCGCACTGCACGTCCACAACCACCACATCGGCCAGTTTGAGCGCCTCCTCGGTGAACGTGGCGACCAGCGTCTTGGTTTCCTTCACGCAACGCGAGATCAGGCGACCCACCTCGGGGTCCTCGGCCTTTACTGGAGACAAACCGCGATTCAAGAGAGGAATCTTCCAATAGCTCCGCGTGCTCGGGCGCTGCATGCCGATCACGAACTTGCCCGGACGCCCCGTCTTCCGATCACGGGAGTCGGCCACGACAGCTGCCATCACAGCCCCAACAAAACCGATTCCGACAACGACAACCACTTCACGCCCCAGTTTGCGATGCCGGGCGGCCAGTCGCTCCAGACGGACGTACTCGCGTCGGGAATCCTCCGGCGAAGGGAGCGCGAACTTCTCGCCTGTTGGGCTGATTGAAAAGAGTTGTTTGGGTTCCATGCTGTCAGGTTTCACTGGTGCGTTGCATCCTGTATGCCCGCGGCGCGCACGTATAGGCGGAGGAGCCTGTCCGGGTCAAGAAAACTCTCAACTCACCTGCAAGGCCTCGGTTGAGTTGTGAGGGCGACGCTCGTGCGGAGCCCGACTGGGCATTCGGCACAAGCTATCCGCGGCTCGGCGGGGGCCTCGCCCCACCAAGGCAGATTGATTACGGTCACCGTGTGCAGGCGGGTCAGGTTCCGCAACTGGCAGCTTCAACCTCTGGCCGCCAGTCAAGGAGTTTGAGCCGCACCGTGCGACGCTGATTGTATCGATTGACCTGCGGCACGCAGGCAAGATCGAATAGGTCTGTTGGCACTGGCTGACCGGCCCACCCCCACCAGAGCGCGTCCAGCGTCAGCGCCCCATCGGTAACACGCAGTCTGAGGTGCTGCCGATCGCGGCCGAGCGGCTGCGGCGGTCCAGCCAAAACCACGCCGCGCACGACGAACTGCGCGAGCGGATTTCCAGGTCCGCACGGCTGGAGCCGGTCTAGTTGCTCGACCTGGTCCAGCGTGAAGGTGCTCAACGGCACCTCACCCTCCAGACGCAAGGACGGCTGGAGTTGTTCTGGTCTTATCTGTTGGCGAGCGAGATCGTTCAATCGCTGTCGCAACGCGGGGAGGTTTTCGGGACGGATTCTCACACCAGCAGCCATGGCATGGCCTCCATGCCTCAAAAGCAGGTCATCGCACGACCGGAGCGCCGCCGCCAAATCGAAACCCTCTATGCTTCTGCCAGACCCCCGCCATTCGGCGCCGTCACTGCCGAAAATGATTGTTGGCCTATGGAACTCCTGTTGCAGCCGCGACGCGACAATTCCGACCACGCCGACGTGCCATGCCGAATGGCCTTCGGCGATAACAAGGTCTCTCTCAGGATTGAACCTGGCGCGGACAACGCCGGTCACTTCTTCGTCAATCCCTCGCTCGATTTGTTGGCGTTCGCGGTTGCGAGAATCAAGCGCATTTGCCAGCAACCCTGCCTGCGACGGTTCGCATGTGAGCAGAAGATCAAGCGCGTCAGTCGCCGTTTCAAGGCGCCCCGCGGCATTGAGCCGCGGACCGAGCTGGAAGCCGACTTCGTATGTGCCGATGGCTCCGCTGATCTGAGCCACATCGCGCAATGAGCGCAGGCCAGGACGTTCAAGACGATTGAGACGCTCAAGCCCGACTTTCAGGAGAATACGATTCTCGCCAACCGTGGGCACCAGGTCCGCAATAGTGCCCAACGCGACCAAATCCAGCGAAGCGCGCACATCCGCGGCCTCAGCCCACGGTTCACTCAGTTCTCGCCCGCGTTTTACAATCGCGTGGACGAGCTTGAAGGCCAGGCCAACGGAACAGAGCTCGCCTGATTGACACGTTTTGCCGCCGCGAAGGTGTGGGTTCACGACCGCGACGGCCGGCGGCAGAGGGCCGACTGCCTGGTGATGGTCGAGCACTATCACATCGACGCCTTTAGTGCCGAGCCAGGTAACGGTGTCATGGGCGGTGGAACCGCAATCAACCGCCACCACCAGACTGGCCCGGAACCGCTCATGAGAGTTGGCTGCCGCTTCCAGAGTGAGCCCGTACCCTTCTTCAAGCCGGTGTGGAAGGTATGCCTCAAGGCGCCAGCCGAGTGGCCGAAGCACTTCCAGCAGCAGGGCCGTGGCCGTGACTCCGTCAACGTCATAATCGCCAAAAACCACGACGAGTTCCTGCCGCTCGCGCGCCAGCCAGAGACGATCGACAGCCCGGTCCATGTCGGCTAGCTCGAATGGATCTTCAAGGTGCCTGAGCCGTGGTTCCAGGAATCGAACGGCGCTTTCAGAATCCCCCAGTCCGCGGTTGATTAGGCATTGGGCGAGAAGCGGCGAACAGTCGACCTTGGCCGCGAGTCGCGCGGCCTCGGTTGGGCTCGATTCGGCGATC
>JAXDCU010000501.1:0-10194 GCA_034677645.1 Verrucomicrobiia bacterium | reverse complement strand
CCAAACAGGCCGTCGATCGCGCCGTAACCGAGCTTGTCGCGGAGGCACGGGCGTGAAGCAGGCGGTCATCCTCGCCGGTGGCAAAGGCACACGCCTCAAAGCGCGGCTGGGCCGCCTGCCAAAGCCGTTGATACCCATCGGCGGCAAACCGCTCCTGGCTCACCAGCTAGACCTCTGCCGCAAACACGATTTCACCGACGTCGTCATTCTGCTCTCCCATGAGGCCAACGCGATCATGTACTACGTCGGCGATGGTGAGAAGTGGGGAATACGCGCGCGGTGCGAGGTTGAACCGACCCCGCTCGGCACAGCCGGCACGGTGCTCTCAGTTTTGCCGTCATTGGCCGACCAATTCCTCGTGTTGTACGGCGATCTGATGGTCAACGTTGATCTTGACCGGCTTTGGAAGTCGCACAACTCGCGAAAAGCCTCCGCAACCCTTCTGTTGCACCCTAATGATCATCCCTCTGACTCGGACTTGGTCGAGATCGATGGCGATGGCTGGATCAGAGCCTTCCGTCCGCGGCCTCATCCGGCCGACGAGTGTTTCCAAAACCTGGTCAACGCCGCTCTGTATGTTGTGAATCGTGAGGCCTTGGAGGCATTCGGTCCGGTTTTGCGGCCAATGGACTTTGGCAAAGACGTCTTTCCGACAATGCTTGCCGACAAACAGGCGCTCCACGGCTACCGGAGTCCGGAGTACATCAAAGACATAGGCACTCCGACGCGTTACGACCAAGTCTGCTCAGAGTACGAGCGGGGTGTAGTGGAACGCAGCTCACTCGAACAACCGCAGACGGCGGTTTTCCTGGATCGGGATGGGACATTGAACAAGGAGGAGGACCGGATAACCGCGCCTGACAAGCTCACACTCCTGCCTGGCGTGGGCGAGGCCATCCGCCGCCTGAACCACAATGGCATTCGCGCGGTCGTGGTCACAAACCAGCCCATCGTGGCCAAGGGCTTCTGCACCGAGGCGGACATCGAGCTGGTTCACCGCAAACTGGAAACGCTCCTGGGCACCGAGCATGCTTTTGTGGACCGCATTTACTACTGTCCGCATCACCCCGAGAGAGGTTTTCCAGGCGAGCGGCCTGACCTGAAGGTGCAGTGCGAATGTCGGAAGCCGCGGCCCGGTATGATCCGACAGGCCATTGCTGATCTGAACATCGATGCCGGGAAATCCTGGTTGATTGGAGATCGGACGGTCGACATCGCGACCGCGCGTAAGTGCGGGCTGCGTTCGATCCTGGTACGGACAGGTCACGGTGGGCTGGACGGTCTTGAATCGGTTGAGCCGGATTTCGTATTCGACAACGTGTCGCAGGCAGTGCAATTCATTCTGGAGCACTCAAGAAGCACGCCATGATCATCAGTCGGACACCGTTGCGTATGAGTTTCGTGGGAGGCGGAAGCGACCTCCCGGCCTACTACCGCGAACACGAAGGCGCCGTGGTTTCGACCGCGATAAACAAGTACGTGTACGTCACGGTCAACCCCAAGTTCGACCGCGCAATACGCGTCAGCTACTCGAAAACCGAGGAGGTTCCCTCGGTGTCTCGTGTAAGGCATCCGCTGGTTCGCGAGTCGCTCAAGGAAGTCGGGGTGACCGGCGGCGTCGAGATCACGTCAATCGCGGACATTCCTTCGCGGGGCACTGGGCTTGGATCGTCGAGTTCGTTCACGGTTGGGCTTTTGCATGCGCTCCATGTATTCATGGGGCGGTACAGATCAGCAGAACAACTGGCCCGCGAGAGTTGCCTCATCGAGATCGAACGCTGCGGCGAACCGATCGGAAAGCAGGATCAGTACGCGGCGGCTTTCGGCGGCTTCAACTTCATCAGGTTCCTCCCTGACGAGACAGTCCTTGTCGAACCTATCATCTGCAAGCGCGAAACCCTCCGGCAACTGCAGGAAAACCTTATCGCGTTCTACACGGGCACAACACGCCGCGCCGCGAGCATCCTGATCGAGAAACAGCGTCTGATCGCCCGCGAAAAGAGGAAGCAGCGCATGGTTGGCAGTATGGTGCAGCTGGCGTATGATCTGCGGACCGAGTTGCGGAACAACCGGCTGGACGCGTTTGGCGAGATGCTTCACGCCAATTGGCTGCTCAAGAAAGGCATTTGCGGAAGCGTCAGCAACGACGCCGTGGATGTGTGGTACGACTCGGCACGCCGAAGTGGAGCTTTGGGCGGAAAACTGCTCGGGGCTGGCGCTGGTGGTTTCATGGTGTTCTACGCCCCGAAAGAACGGCACGACGCAATCCGGCGAGCGCTCCATGACCTGCGCGAGGTTCCGATGGCTTTTGAACCGCAGGGCAGCCGGATCATTTTCGTGCACTGACGACACGGGTGCGGGCCATCTCTGAGATTTGAGATTTGAAATCTGAGATTTGAAATTTGAAAGGCGAAATTGAACACAAGGCAGGAATTCGAATGCCCAAAACCCAAGACAATCTCCTGTCGAAAACGAGCCTCTCCGCCGGAAGAGTGATCCTTCAAGATACATAGCCATGTTGTTGTTTTCGAATTCGGTCATGCAGGCTACGGATTTCTTTGAAACCGTCCCGCGAAAGCGGTAGACAAGTCGCGCACCATGGCACTGAAGCTGAATCTCGGGTGCGGACGCAAGTACCTGTCGGGGTACGTCAATTGCGATGTCTCGACGGCGGTGAAGGCCGACCTGCACTTCGATCTGAATGAGTTCCCTTACCCGCTCGAGTCCGGTTGTGCCGATGAGATACTGCTCGACAATGTTCTCGAACACTTGGACGACATCCCGCGTGTGATGGCCGAACTCCATCGGCTGCTTGTCAATGGCGGGCGATTGCGAATCCTCGTGCCATACGGGAAAAGCGACTGGGCACTCCAGGACCCCACCCACAAGCACTGTTTCACTGAACAGAGCATGAACTATTTCCTCGAAAGGGACGCCTGCAACTTCTACTCGATCGCCCGGTTCAAATTGAGACAGGCCCGACTCTACGGGGACAGTACAACCTGGCGACACCGCGTCAGGAACCTGCTGCCATTCAAGAGCTGGTTGCGCTACTTCATGTTTAATATCTATGATGGCATCGACTTCGAACTCGAGAAGGTCGAAGGCCGAACCACCGCTCCCTCTTCAGTCGGTACCCGCGCATGAACAATTCCTCGCCATGGACCAACCAGTCCGCCCGTTCAACCTGGCGTGGTTTTGCCTGGACGCTGTTGGTGTTGCTGCTCGCGTTACTGGTCCTGTTTCACCGCAGTTTGGATTCGACGCAAATCCTGTTCTCGAGCGACGGTCCACTGGGCGCGAATCAATGCGCATGCACCGCCATGCCTGGCGCGTACACGGGTATCTGGCAGGACGTCAATTGGGTCGGCAACAACATAGGCAGCGCCTTGCCGAGCTTGACGTATCTGCTCCTCTGGTTCCTGAAACCGGTCGGATTCGCCAGGTTCTACGCGCCGCTGTCTCTGCTGGTGCTCGGACTCTGTATCTGGGTGCTGCTGCGCCAACTTCGATTTCACCCGGCCGTGTGCGCCCTTGGATCGTTGGCCGCGGCGCTTAACACCGATTTCCTTTCCTACGCATGTTGGGGACTCGGCACCCTGCCAATGACAGTGGCTGCGGCAAGCCTGGCCATAGCCGCCTTGGTCGCGTACGGCCGATCGCGGCCGTGGCTGGGCGCCATCATGGCCGGCGTGGCTGTTGGATTATCGCTCATGGAGGGATTGGACACCGGCGCCATATTCAGCCTGTACGTAGGCGCGTTTTTACTGTTTCAAGCGTTGACCGGGGTGGGGCCGGTGTCGAATCGCATTGGCCTCGGAGTGGCGCGCATGGCGCTGGTGGCGGTGGTAGCTGGTGTCACCGCGTTCCACGTCTTGTCGGTCCTCATTGGCACTCAGATCAAGGGAGTCGTGGGTATGCAGCAGGACCCGGTAACGCGCAGCCAACGATGGAATGAAGCAACACAGTGGAGCCTGCCCAAGAGCGAAGCGCTGCGCTTGATCATTGCCGGTTCGCACGGATATCGGCTTGATACGCCAGGGGGCGGCGCGTACTGGGGCGCTGTGGGGCGCGACCCTGTCTGGGACGACTATTTTGCCTCGCCAAATCCCGACCCCGCCAAACGTCCCGAAGGCCGGTTGCTGCGGCATTCCGGGGCCGGGCTGTATGCAGGAGTACTGGTCGTCCTCGTGGCACTATGGGCGGCCATTCAACCAAGCCGGCGCGGCTCGAGTCCTTTCGACGCCGCCGAACGGAGGTCCATCCTGTTTTGGGACGTCGTGGCAGGTGTTTCGTTGTTGTTGGCATTTGGCCGTCACGCGCCTTTCTATCAGTTCGTCTACGCTCTCCCGTATTTCTCCACGATAAGAAATCCGGTGAAATTCCTGCACCCATTCAGCCTCGCTGTTGTGATCCTGTCCGCGTACGGCCTCGAGGGAATGTGGCGGCTCTGCGCGGCGCGCGCGAAGACCGCTCTGCCCGGAGTGTTCGACCAGCTTCGCCAATGGTGGCATGCAAAGCCAAATCCAGACCGCGGTTGGACAATAGGATGCTGTGTGACGGTGATGGGCGTGTTTTGCGCGTGGCTGATCTACGCGGGGGCGAAAGGCATGCTGGTGGCGCATCTGCAACAAGTCGGTTTTCCCGACGCGGCGACCGGGTCGGCCATGGCGAGCCACAGCGTCAGCGAGGTTGGCATGTTCGGTCTGTTGCTGGCGATGTCGGTGGCCTGTTTCACGCTCGTCTTGAGCGGCGTGTTCGCTGGAAAGCGCGCCATCTGGGCGGTCTTGATAATGGGCGTCGTGATTTCGATCGACCTGCTCCGTGCCAGCTCGCCGTGGGTGATCTACTGGGACCGCCGGGAGAAGTACGCTTCCAACGCCATCTTCGACGTTCTACGGCAGCGCCCGTACGAGAAGCGGGTGGTTGTGTTTCCGTTCCCCGTCAACGAACAGATGGGACTGCTCCAGCAGCTTTACCATGCCGAGTGGATTCAACATGGCTTCAGGTACTACGACATTCACACGCTCGACGTCGTTCAGGAACCCCGCGTGGCGGCCGAGAACCAGGCTTTTCGGAAGGCCTTGTACTCGAGTGGCGCGTCAGGGCAGGTGCGCTTGTGGGAGCTGACCAACACTCGCTTCGTGCTCGGTCTGGCCGGCGGCTTCACGGACTTGTTGAACCAACAGTTTGATCCGGCTCTGCGCAGGTTCCGCCCCCACACCCTGTTCACCCTAACCCAACAGCCAAAGAGCGGCGCGATCGGTGTCCAAACCAACACGACCGGGCCTTTCGCATTGATCGAGTTCACCGGCGCGCTTCCTCGTGCGGCTCTCTACAACAATTGGCAAGTCAACACCAACGACGAAGTCACCCTCCAGACGCTTGCCAGCCCGGCCTTCGATCCCAAACGCCAGGTGCTTGTGTCGAATGCTGACCTGTCTCCGCCACCTGCGGAGTCAGCTGCGACGAACCAAGACGCCGGCACCGTCGAATTCGTTCAGTACGCTCCCAAGGACGTGCTCTTGCGGGTTCGGGCTGAGACGCCGGCCTTGCTGCTTCTCAACGACAAGCACGATCCGCATTGGACGGTCACGGTGGATGACAAGCCCGGGCGCCTGCTGCGCTGCAATTATCTGATGCGCGGTGTGATTGTACCCCCCGGCGAACACACCGTTCGATTTCGGTTCAGCACTTCCCTGCTGGCGCTCGGGGTGAGCATCGCCGCGCTGGCGGCCGGTTTCGCACTGCTGCTGTTCATCTGCATGCCGCTCGTGAGCAAGCCTGACTGACGGAAGCGGTTCCAAGTCATTCCGGTGAACGGCCGAACTCCAACCAACTCGCGCGCGAATTGGAAGTCTCCGGCCGGCCTGAACCAACCTGTTTGAGCTTGAAGAGCCTCCTGCGGCTCCAATACGCTCCCGCTCCGGCGAGAAGCCAATACCTGTCAGACGGTCTTGGAAAAACGCAGTCGCGAAAACCGAGCCCAACGAAGAACGCCATGATTACCCAACAATTCGGACGCGCACTACGCAGGTGGGGCCTCAGCCTCTGGCTATTGGGCGGACTCGCGGGGACCGGCCAGGCCGCCCAAGGCACGCTCTCGCACTGGGAATTGTCTGTTACCGCCAAGCTCGCGAAGGACTGTGTGAGTACTGAGTCGTTCAGCCAGACGGGCACCGGAACGCCCGTGAGATTGGAGCTCGACAATGCCCTTGTAGTTTGTCCCGATCACTTCGGCATCCAGGACATGATTCTCGATTTCCAGGTGCCGTTGGAGACCCCGGAAATCGACAAGATCGAAGTCACCGAATACCGGTCGAGGGCTTGGCTCAAGGAGATGATGGAGGCCCGGTTCACCGTTGATGGCACGTTCTACACCACGCCGGACACAAATGACTTGTTCAATGCCGATCTGGCTTCCGGCCAACTGATCGCCGCCATCGGCGGAACGCTCGCGCCGGATTTCTGGGACTTCGGCGTCCAACGCACGGTATATCCCCTGGTGCCGGCCGGCGACTACCCTGCCTCGCTGACCACAAGGTGTGTCTGGAACCGAATCACCTACTACGAGCGAGCCGGAGACAGCCGCCCGATGGCCAAGATTCAGGCCATGGCTTATCTCGCCCTTATGGATTCGAGCAATTGCGCCGAGCTCGAGGCTAACCTCCTCGTACACTATTTTCTCGGGGAAGCGCCCCCCGAAACCGCAACGTTCACGCTCGGTGGCTTGAATCCAACCGGCACGTTCAGCGCGTGGGACCCTGAGGCGCCAGTGCCGGCAGATCAGGCGCTGGGCAAGTTGAAGCGGCTGGAAGGTTCCGCTCTCACCGGACGGCTGACGCTCGATCCACCCGCACAGAGTGAACGAACCTATCACTTAAGCATCACCCACGGTGCACGAGACCCCGATTCCGGCAGCGAATCGGCCATTGGCATCCCCACCGTGCGTAACGGGACAATCCCCCCGGGGACGTCGGTGTTCGACCTGCCGCCGGGCGTGCTGGGCGACATCAAAGCCAACGAAGACGCGGATTTCCTCGATTTCGATCTCACGGTGGTGAATGCCGACGGGAAGGAAGTCCGAGCGAATCCGTATCGTTTGCCGGTCTGCCGAGTCAAGATCGTCGGCAAAGGGTACGTTTCGGGTACTGTGCTGAACTGGAGCCTCGTCACAGGCCTGGATTTCACGCTCGAGTACGCCACCCACGACCCGACCGGCAAGTTCTACCGCCGGCTCCTCGTCCGACTGGAAGAAATCCATTCCAAGTGGCAATCCATCGGACCCTGGGAGGTTCTCGCGGAGCCCATCGCCGGCTACGGCACACGCCGACAGCAGTTCACGATTCCGCCAAACTTCGCGCCGGAGATTGACGTGGGCATCCACTTCGCGATCCCGTACGAACCGCTCTTCTCACCCGATCCACCCCACAAGAATGAGGAACCGCTTCCCGACTCGGCACGTGACATTTGCTACTATGATGTCGTCGCTACGCATTGTATGGATGCCGGTGAAGCAGTGCTGCTCCTGGGTCTCTCATTCTCGGATGTCCGGTCCGACCAAGGCCGCACGATCGCCCACCATGTCCAGAAAACCTCGTTGACGGCGGTCGCCCAGCGTGTTCCGCCTTCGCCGGGGGCTCTTGCGCGCGTGAACTCCAAACCGCGGCGCGGCGCGGGGATCGCCAGCAGCGGTCCGCCAAGCCCGACCACCGGCGAGTTCGCGGATGTCGGGTTCTGTTGGGCGTTCACGCCGACCATCCCTCCTGGCGATTTTTCCGCCGACCTGGAAATCACCTATGACCCGGCCTGGCTCGAGTCGCAGCCCGAGCTCGACGAGGCCCGCCTGCAGATCGTTTCCTATGACCCCGATCGTGGCGGGTTCTCACGTCATCCGACCACAGTCGATCCGGCGCGCCGGCTTCTGCGCACTCGTATCGACGGCCTCGCACCCTATTACACTTTGGCCGTCTTCGAGCCCTTCGCCCGCCGCCAACTCCCCCTGCCATTGCTCTGCGCCCACGACGGTTCGCCCGTCCAAGTCCGCTTGCTCAACCCCCAGCCCGTTTCCCAGAACGTTCAATTGTCCGCTCTGCACCCCGAGGGCGATCCTTGGGGCCTTCCAGTCTCGATCAACCCTTACGTGTTGGCGCTCGCGGCGAATCACGGCTTCCAACAGCCCGTGGATCAGTTGTTCGGGATCGTCCCCTTTGCTTACCAGGCCGGCTGGATCGCTGGCGATGTCGACGCAGGCGCTAGCTCCGCCTTCATCCAGATTGGCACCAGCGCCGGCCGGAGCGGCCTCTGTGTCGCGCCCCACCTGGCACCCCACCTCGTCTTGCCTGACGTGCGAAGCGATTCCCAAACCGAAACGTATCTGCACCTGGTGAATCCCAAACCTTACGCCACGCGGCTCCGCTTGGACCTCTGCGACGAAAACGGCGCTCGCGCAGGCCAAAAGGAGGTCGCGCTCCCCGGCCGAGGCAAAACGTGGCGCCCGGTCTCCCAGATGTTCGCCCTCACAAACCCGGTTTTCTCCGGCTACGCGCGCATCGACGGCGATCATCCGTTCGCGCTGGCCGCGCTGAACATGTCAGCCAAGACCTGCGACGCGCGCACCGGCCTGGCGATTGGGCCGGAAACAGCCGGCAGCTCCGTGTTCGTGGTTCCCGGCATCATCGCGGGGGGTGCCACTTACCAGACCGCTCTCAGCCTGGTTAATCTCTCGGCCACCGCCGCCGCCGTCGATGTCATCGCCCGGTCCGAGAACGGTTCGGACACAGGAACGGTCCGACGAACTGTGGCCCCTGGAGCGCAGCTCCTCGTCGACCTCGCGTCCCTGTTCGGTTGGTCGCAGGAAACACGGGCTACGCTCCTGATCCAAAGCCCGACTTCGTCCCTCGCCGGCATCGTGACGCTCCGCGATGCCACCAGCAACGGTCGTTTCGCCGCGTCGATGCCCCTGATCGCAATGCCCAAGGAAACCCACCTGTTTGCCATCGCCGACTGTCGGAGCGATTCGTTCACGAGTCTGGCGGTGCATAATCCCAGCAACCAACCGGCCCAATTGGAGGTGGGCGCTTGGCGACTGGACGGAACGCCGGCGGGACGCGACCGATTTACGCTCGGCGCCGGACAGTCACGCATCCAAAACCTGCCCGAATGGCTGCCAGCCACCGCCGGCATTGCGGACGGCTACTTCACCGTCCAAGCTTTCCCCGCCGTCCACGCCGCCGCCTGGGTCGGCCTGGGGAACCTGAGCAGTCTCATCGCCCTGCCATCTCTGCCAGTTCGCTCCGATGCGGACCGACTGCTGGCCGAAGCCGCTGCCGACCACGAAGTTCGCCTGCGCTGGCCGGATTCGGTTCTTGCGTTCCGCCTCGAACATTCCGCGAACCTGGCCAATCCCGCCAGTTGGCTTCCGCTGGAAGTCACTCCCGCCATAGCCGACGGCTGGTGCACTGTGTCTCAGCCCGCTCAAGGAACCCATCGGTTCTATCGCCTGGCTCGCCCGAGTGCGCACGGGCTCTCGCGGTCTGTTGACTGACGGCAGGCAGCGATGGGGTCAGTCCTCACTATTGACACAACGGAAGGTCTTTTGCGGCTTGGGCTTATGCGTCGCAAGCTGCGGATAGAGCGGGCGTAGGCGCCCGCACAAGTCCTCGGCTCAGATCACCACGAAGCTCACGAAGTCAATGAAGGACCGAAGGGAGGACCCATTCGGGGTTCTCTTGAGGTTGTAGAGAATGAACAGGCAATTCGCGACCATTCTCTTTCTTCGCGTTCTTCGAGTCTTGGTGGTGCATTGCGAGAGTTTGGCGGCACCTTAGGCGATGATCAGGGAACCGTCTTCTGAACTTGACAAACGCCTCCACGCGCTACCACGATGCCGCGAGAGTTCGCTCCGGTGAAAAGCGATGCTCTTCACCCGCTGACGCGTCAAGGAGCAGGTTCTTGTCAGTGGTTTCCTAACCCGACGGGGCGCCAAGAAGTCGGTTTCGTATCGGCCGACCAGACAGTCACAATGAGGTCGCCAGACCTTTGCTAGACGCTTTACCGCGACGTTTGATGAAAGCCGCATTGGCCCAGAAGGCAAGGATTCAGATCATCCGGTTTCACAACCTCTTGGTGCATGGTAACATAAGCCTGCCCCACTCCATGGGAATAGAATTGTCAACGGTCTGTAACCGGAGA